>CALAST010000001.1 GCA_937889225.1 uncultured Lachnobacterium sp.
AGCTTCGTTTTTTCACACTCTATATCCTGCACAAACCTTGGGATCCGTACCAGCTTCCATTCCGTAAGTTTGATGCCTGCCTTCCGTTCATTCCTACAAGGGAAGAAATGCAGGTTTTTCTTTCTTCCATTACTGACCTGAAATTCAAAGCACTTATGTGCCTGATGTTCTCTGCCGGACTTCGCATTGGGGAAGTACGTCATTTGAAATGCGCTGATATCGAGCATTCAAAGAACAGAATCTTTATACGCTCTTCTAAAAACCGTTCCTCCAGATATGCTCAGCTCTCTGAGCAGGCATGGCAGCTTATCTTGCAGTACTGGTATTCTTTACCTAAGGAAGAACGTCCGCGAGACTGGCTTTTCCCACAGAAACGTAATCCCTCAAAGCCAATCGACCATCAGCGTGTGCCGGATTTTATTCTTGCACATGAAAAGGAACTTGGATGGGAACACCGTTTCACCTGCCATACTTTCCGACATGCTTTTGCCACTTATCATTATGAGGATGGTACAGATCTGCTAACTCTCAAGGCTCTTATGGGACACCGCAGCATAAATTCAACGGTGATTTATGTCCATCTTTCTGCACATACCATTACCTCTGCCTCTAATCCTTTTGACCAGATGGGAGGAATGTTTCATGAGTAAGCTTTTCATCCGTAAAATATGGCAGTTTTCCTATGATGACTATTGTATGGCAGAGCATTTTCAGTCGGATGTTCAGAAAAAAGCTTCTCTTGCCATCTTAAACTGCAAGTCCGGCAGACTTGGCATTAACGTAAGCCGGTGCTCTGACTGTGGTCATTATGAAATCCATAACAATTCCTGCCGCAACCGTAACTGTCCCAACTGTCAGGCTGTCTTAAAAGAAATCTGGGTAGATAAACGCAGGGCTGAAGTCATCGACTCTCCCTATTTTCATGTCGTATTTACTTTGCCGCATGAGCTCAATCCTCTCATTTACTGTAACCAGAAGCTCCTTTACGGACTTCTCCACAGATGCTGTGCCGAAACACTTTTGGAACTCTCTGCTGACAGAAAGTATCTCGGAGCAACACCCGGCATCATTCAGGTTCTCCACACCTGGAATCAGGAACTGGATTACCATGTGCATATGCACTGTATCGTTTCTGGCGGCGGACTTACCACAGACAGGCATATACGGAAATCTTCAAAGAATTTCTTTATTCCAGTCAGGGTACTGCGTGATAAATTCAAAGGAAAATATCTGGCAAACCTAAATGCTTTATATGAAAATGGATTTCTTTCTTTTTCTTCATCCTGTAAAAATCTTCTGGATTCCGAAACGTGGAAATCGTTTAAAAACACTCTTTACGAAAAAGACTGGTGTCCATATATCAAAGAAACATTTAATGGTTTTGGCAATGCCATCGAATATCTTGGACGTTATACCCACAAGATAGCCATATCCAACAGCAGAATCATTTCTGTCACAGAAACAGAAGTGACCTTCTCTGCACGCGGCAGAAAACCTTCTGACCCGAAACGCAGGATTACTTTGAAAAACGAAGAATTCATCCGCCGTTACCTGATGCATGTACTTCCACTGGGTTTCCAGAAAATCCGCTACTATGGATTTTTGAACAACCGCATGAAGACACAAAATTTGAAGCTTATCTTCAAACTTCAGGGAAAACAGAGGTTCCGGCAGCGTTATGAAGGTATGACTGTGGCACAGCTTTTGAAAGCTGTCTGGAACTTTGATATCTGTCTTTGCCCCGAATGTGGCAGGTCTTCCATGAAACAGCTTGGAAGGTGTCATGTTCCTTCACAATAAAAATGCAGTTTTTTATATAAATTTTTTAGGCCTCCCTTTGGAAGGTCTGCGAAGCATGCAAAAAATAACGTTCTTCGCTGACAGCTGCTTACTGTTGCAGCATTTTCTATAATAATATCTGTTTTTTAGGAGTGTAAGCAACATACTATCCCCATACAGACATCGGCTAAACCTCCGCGACTTGCTACAATTGGAAAGAATCACATTCAGAACAGTTTATCTTTTGTGAAAACTGTTCTTTTTTGCAGTTCTGAATATGATACTTTCCTTAAGAATTATATCACAAAACTATGAAACTTTTATGAAAAATATAAATTTTCCCAAAAAACTACCGATACATAATATAACCCGATTAGGCCTGCGGGTACGAAATTAATAATGGACTGACCACGGATGGCATCTGTTAAAAAAAGGATTTTTTGCAGCATGCTGTCTTTTTCTTTTCTATGTTGAAAGGAATCAATGAAAAAGAATAGGTAACGTCCGGAAAGGATACCAAACTTTGATTATTCAAAACAGCTCTTTCACTTCCGGTGCTTCACGGCACTACCATTCTTGTACAACACAACAAACACGTTACACAATTTGGGATAATAAAACAAATACCCTATCCGGTACGGTAAACCGTAATTCCGACTATGTAACGCAGACTACCGTTTCCCAAAATGGTTCACTCATAAATGAAAATGAGTTAACAGACAATAATACCATTTCTTACGAAGATGGGAACATAGCTTCTTCTGATAACAACACACAAGAAGATGAAACTGTCATAAAAAAAGAAATGAATGACCTCATGGAACGATTTGAATCCAAACGCAACATAAAAATCCGTTCTTTAGAAGAACGTGTAGAAGAAATACAGAAAATGCAACGTGAAACGCTTCACTATTTATTACAAGTACTATTTGGTAAAAAAACATCTGCCCCAAAACACTTGTCTTCTCTTGGCAATGAAGATATGCCAGATACTGCTATTTCCGCAAATAATAATTCCAATGCAACAACTTCCGAATCTTCCATTGGCGGAACTTATGAGTCTTTTTATTATTATGAGGAACACGAAACCACTTGTTTTGACACCAACGGAACTGTAATAACTGCGGATGGACGAGAACTTTCTTTTAACATCAGCCTTGAAATGTCTCGTTCTTTCACGGAAATGTCCTCTACACAAATTGATTTTGGAGAACCACGCCTTTGTGACCCTTTGGTTATTAACCTTAATACAAATATTGCTTCTGTATCAGACCAGAAATTTTTCTTTGACTTAGATTCCGACGGGGAGGAAGAAGAAATCTCCATGTTAAATTCCAACAGCGGTTATCTTTCCTTAGATAAAAATAATGATGGAATTATTAATAATGGAAGCGAATTATTTGGCACAAAAAGCGGAAATGGTTTTCAAGACCTCCAACAATATGACTCTGACGAAAATGGATGGATTGATGAAGCAGATGAAATATTTAAAAAACTAAAAATTTGGACTATGGACGAACATGGCAATTCCCGTCTCATTGATTTAAAAACGGCTGGTGTTGGTGCTATCTATCTTGGACATGAAACTACTGACTTTTCTTTAACAGATGCAAAAAATAATGTAAATGCCATGATTCGAAAAACCGGCATATTCCTTTATGAAAATGGATATTCCGGAACGGTTCAGCAGTTAGATTTGGCAACCTAATAAAAAGAAATTTCCTTGCAAATTCATTTAAAACCAAATCTTCAAAAATAAAAATCAGGAAGAACTTTTAAAACTCAAGTTTTTCCTGATTTCTATTTTTCTCTATTATGGATTGCATTTTCCGCAAGGCTCATATCCCTGTGAAATCAAGTCTGCACGACTTCCTGTAAATTCTTCTTTATTTTCTGCTTTCATAGTTGTTACGCTGGAACATTTCGGGGTGTGGAATTTTTTACCGCTTGTATTTAATATATAAGTCCCTGTTTCCCCCTGTGCTTGCTGTTTTTCTGCCAATGCACTCTCTCCCGTTGCATAATCAATTACAATTCCCGGCTGAATATTATATGCAAAAACATTGAAGCAAACGCCTTCTCCATTATCTTCTACCGACCATGCTTCCATCAGTACGCCATCTGCTACAAGGTTGTCACCTTCATACATTGGAGTAACACGATATAATACATGGTTTTCTGTTTCTTTTACATAGTCAGCTATCATATTTTCAAATGGCAGCATGCCGTCTACATTAAAATATCGTGTACCTGTAATTAAGTTCTGTTTATTTGCGTTTTCACCGGTCAACTGAAAACCAATCAGATGACATCTGTTATAAAGACTCTTTCCTTCTACAATATCATATCTTACCGATTTCCAGCCTGTAGGTTTTATGTGACCAATCTCCCCACGATCCTCTGTTGGCATAATATCCACACCTACATTTGCATAAGCAACACCACAACGTCCTAATTCGTCTAACTCGCTGTATGTTTCAAACGAGTCTTCCGTATAGTCTTCTTCTGTAAAGAACGGATTGTTGTCATTAATTACAACATACGGCTCATCTGTATATTCGGGTATTGTTTCTAATGAAACATCCTCCATTGTAATTGCATTTTGATTGCTGCTTTGATGCGTAGGTTCTGTACCACTATCCGGTGTTTGAAGCCATCCACCAATTAATACGATTACCGCTGCAATAACGGATAAAATTACTGATTTTCCTTTTTTCATTTTGTTTACTCCTTATTTATTTTTTATAAATCTCCTTACCAATACATTCATGGGAATATCCTTCGAATTCCTCTGATACAGACAATATCCAATCAGAAGATGTCAAATCTATATCAAAGAAAAAATCAGCCGGATATGTCCTTTTCCAACGATAGACGATTATTTGTTTTATATTTGATATGTAATTTTGAATCTGCAAATTTTCAACAAATACATACTCATCTGCCATTGCATTTTCCAGACAGTTATCATCTATAATAAGATTGCCGCTTTCTTGTGCAAACTGTTTTGCTGTGTAGCTATTCATATATAAATTTTTATCTCCGACTGTCTGCAATATATCTTGCCGAATAACGCGGTCAGAGCTTTGTCTGCGTTTATTAAAAGTCATCCCGCCTTTTTCATCTAAACAAACAAAAATATTCATGAAATCTCCTTTCTGTCATAAGTGATAAGTATACAACCTACAAAGCTTATCATTGTATTTTGCTACTCATTAATATCCTCTACCCACGCTGCAAACTCTTCTTCCGTTAAAATACGATTTTCTTCCATACAAATTTCTGCCAATTTATGAAAGAATGAAAACCGCTGTTTTCCATTTGGAATCGTTTCCATTATATATGGTCGTTTTGATTGAAGCCAATTTAAAATTTCTTCTGTCCTATCCGGCAATAATTCTTCCATCTGCTTCTTTAATCGGACACCAACTGCCGGACTTGCTCCATTTGTAGAAATTCCAATTGCTAAATTTCCTCTCTGAATTAAAGATGGAAATACAAATTCACACGCTGGTTGGTCATCTACCACATTTACAAGAATTTTCTTTTCTTGACAAAGTGCTGCAATTCTTCTGTTTTCTCTCTGCACATCCCCTGCTGCAATCACAAAATATGGGGCTTCCTCCAAATCTGAATCCACAAACTCCCTATGTATCAATACTATTTCATTTTCTGTATGCTTGCTCTCTGCTGCTAACAATTCAATTTCTGATATAAAATCGGTTGCAAAAACGATAAGCTGCGCTCCAAATGGACGAATCCTTTGAATTTTCTCCAAAGCATGTTTTCCACCACCTATAATTATCCCTTTTTTTCCTGTTATATCTATAAAAAACGGAAATAACGCCATAATCTTCCTCCTTATGTTATTATTTATTTTTTCTAACTGTCAAGTGAATATTCGCAATTCGCTTCGCCACTTACTCATACTATACTTTTAGACCACAGGCACAAAATGAAAACCTGTTGATGTCTCAATACGCTCAAGTTCTACTTCAAATGCCCCTTTTATCCTGCCATTTCGATATACTTCTTCTGCCGTCCCCACATCTAATACCTGTCCGTCTTTCATCACTATAACTTCATCTGCGATGTGGAGTGCCTGAGACAAATCATGAAGTACCATAATCACACATTTGCCCTGTTCTGCTAATTTACGTGCCATTTCCATAAGCCGAAGCTGATGTGAGATATCCAAATATGTGGTTGGTTCATCCATTAATATCGTATCTGCATCCTGTGCCAATGCCATGGCAATATACACCTTCTGCTGCATGCCGCCTGACAAACAACTTAAATTTTCATTCTCTAACTCTGACAATCCTGCCCACTCTAATGCTTTTCTTGCAATCTCATAATCCTCTTTCTGATATTTTCGCGGATAGCTCAAATAAGCAAAACGACCATGCAACACCATACGAAGCACAGAAATATCAGGAACTTTTTTTCCCTGAGATAAATAAGCTATTTTTTTTGCCAGTTCATTTGTCTTATATTCATTTATATTTTTTGAGGAAACTAAAATTTCGCCTTTTGTATGCGGATTAATACGTATTAATGTCTTGAGCAACGTACTTTTTCCACAGCCGTTTGGTCCAATTAAAGTATAAATTTTCCCAGGTTCAAAGTAAAGGCTAATATTATGCAAAATCTCTTTTTCCCCATAACCTGCACATACGTTGTAAAGTTCTATCATATCTTGCTCAGTTATCTCCTATTCTTTTTTATTTCTTACCATAATAAAAAATAAACCCTTATATAGAAATTATCCTCTTATTCCCATGCCTTGCCAACAATATCCACAAAAATACCGGTCCGCCGATAAAGGACATTAAAATCCCCACAGGTATTTCATATGGTGAAAACAGCGTTCTTGATGCCAAATCACAAATTGTCACAAAGCCACCGCCAAATAAGATACAAAACGGAATTAATTTCCCACTTTCCGAACCCACCAATCGTCTTCCTAAATGCGGCACAATCAATCCTATAAATCCAAGCAGCCCTGCAAAACTCACACTTGCACCTGCAAGCAATGCACTTAAGGCTAAAAATAATGTTCTCATTTTTTTCACGGAAAGTCCAAGACCTTGTGCCACATCTTCGCCTAGTGCCATAATATCCAATTCATTGCATAACGAAAGCACCAAAAGCAAAGCAATTATAATCAAAATCCCCGCAGGTATCAATCTTGTATATGCCACAGCGGAAAATCCTCCTACCCGAAAGTCTGCACTTTCCACACCTACATTTGGAAATAATGTAGTAATCGCTTCTGAAATAGCATTGAAAAAACTATTGACCGCTACTCCCCCTAAAACTACTGTACTTTTCGATGCCCCTATTTTTTGTGCCGTAAGTGCTACCAATAAAACAGCAAACATCGCTCCACCAAACGCTGCTCCTGCAATTGTCCATCCCGAAATTGCTCCACAGGCGCAACAAAGCGTAACCGCTAAACCTGCTCCTGCATTCACACCAATAATTCCCGGCGATGCCAATTTATTTCCCAAGACATTTTGTATGATTGTTCCTGCTGTTGCCAATGCCGCACCTGCCAACACACAGGCTACGGTTCTTGGAAACCTTACATACCAAAAAATCCTTCCCTCCAAACCACTTTCTGCACCATAAAAAATTGCATTTCGAATATCGATAAGAGACAAACCGGCTGTTCCCATACATAAACTAAGCAAAATTGATATTATAAAAAACAAACCTGTTGCCACTATTATCCACTTATAGCTTTTATTCTCCATCAAATAAAATTGCCTCCGCTTTTTCATAGGCTTCTGCCCATCTGTCATTTGGCTTTAAGGTAAACAATTCTTTTTCCATATAATAAATACGCTGTTCTTTTACCGCGGTCAGATTGTTCCATGCCGGATTTTCGGAAATAAATTCCTCCATATGCGTTTTAATTGCCTCAGCATTATCCCCATGCTGTGCAATAAAAATATAATCCGGGTCTTCTAACATAATATGTTCCACATTCAAATTTTCCAGTAAGGTCTTATCACTATCCGCAATATTTTCACAGCCTAAATCCTTCAACAGCTCTCCTAACACATTATCCTGACTGCCTTTTGCCTTAATCAATGTAGCAGAGGCACGTAAAACCAAAATTTTTGGTGCTTTTCCATTCTCCGCTATTTGTCCATAGCAATCTGCAACAATTTTATCCATTTTTTGCTGAATGGAAATTCCGTTTTTCTCATACAAATCACTTCGCCCTGTAATGTCTGTAAAGATTTTGAGCACACGAAGATAATCGCTAAAATTGTTGATATTAAAATATGCTACATTAATCTTTGCCGCTTCCAAAGTCTCTTTCCACTCTACATTTTGCTTAGTATTGCTGCTTGCAATTACAAAATCGGGATTTGCTTCAAAAAGTTTTTCCAAACTCAGTTCCTTTGTCATTCCCAAATTTATGGCATCTTTTTTCATTGGCAAATCAAAATCCTCCCATGCATCATCAGCACATGCAACGACTTCCCCACCTGCCAAATACCAAATATCTGCAAAACTTCCTAAAAGTGCGGCTACACGTTTTGGATTCTCCACTATAATTTCCCTTCCCAAATCATCCGTAAATATCACTTTATTAGATAGTTCACCTATAGACTCTGTCTCATTTGTTCCATTTGCATCAATTGCATTGCCACATCCTGTAAAACTTAGGAAACAATTCGTCAATATTGATACATATAATATAGTTATAATTACTTTCTTTCTCAATTTAATCACTCCTATTCATCAAAGTACTTATTTAACCGACAAGCTACAATAGTAGCTATTCGGTTATCAGCAAGCAGCGAATGCAGATTACGAATATGCACTTGACTGCTTATTTTTTCCATTCACTAAACAAGTTTAAATAATTAATCACTTGAGTGTCTCTTTATCGAACTCACATAACATAAAAAAGCCGAATCACAAACAGACTTTACATTCCTCAAAACTTCCATTCTTAGAAAAGCTGTCATACCCTGTGACAACCACTTCCATGAATGAAATACATTTTAAGGCCTTTCATTGTCTCTTTGCAATCCGGCAGATTTCAATTCCAATTTTTACATTATTTTCTTTTCTCGAAGAAATATAAACAACCAATGATACAAAAACAAATTCCCATTAACATTATAGAAAATGTTCTTTCAAAAATTCCAACTATTAGTTCTAAAACACCTGCTGCAGTAATTAGTATTCCTGCTATTTTTCTCCCTTTTTCTTTCATTGCACGTATACTCTTATATAAAATTTAAGTGAAATATACCAACTCGTCCTCCGGTTCTTGTGCCGGTTCAATGGAAATCGGATATAATACAGGTCCTTTTCCTTTATATTCCATCGCAAATTCTACACGAATTTCGGCAGTAATTGTAATCCATGACTTATGCGGAATTTCTTTTTCTTTCGGATATTTGCACTTAAATCCAATAAATGTAATATCATCCACGCAACAAGTCATTGCAAAACGCCCGGGAACCATGATGCCACTCTTTAAATTATCCGGATTATATACAAGTGCAAGGAATTTTACCTTTTTGCCATGATATTTTTTATAATTATCGGTTGCATCCATATACCAAATGCCATAATCTGCATCTGAAAGCTCTATAATATCCTGATTGATATCAAATGGAAGTTCTTCTTCTCTTTCATCAATTGTTCCATCCGTTCTTTCATAAACAATCTGTGCTTTACGGTTTACTGTTTTTACTTGGCGACGAAGCTTTCCGCGGTCGGTGTCGTCATCAGTACGATTAAAAATAACAACATCTGCGTCAAAAATCTGTTCCTGCATCATAGCACGCATATTGTTGAAATACATATTAAATGTGGTGGAGTCTACAGTTGCTAAAGACTGTACGATTACCCATCCTTTTGGCAAATCTGCTTCCAATACCTTATCCACGCCCCATGTGCCGTTGTATTCAATAAATACCTGTTTTGGCTTATACTGCTCATGAATTTCTTTCAAACGCTCTGATGTAAAATCTTCCTCTGCATCAATGGTAACAAGAGAAAAATTCACAGTACGAAGTTTTGCTTCGTCATATTCTTTTTCTCCATCTTCACACATGATAATAACGCCTTTTCCACCTTCTGCGAAATCATTTTCAAAGAGGGTTTCTTCAATAAGTGATGTTTTTCCACTATCCATAAATCCGGTAAAAAGATAAACCGGAATTTCCTGAACTGCCATATGTTTTCCTCCTAAAAACATTTTGAACATATTATTTCTTAGAATATTGTGTTAAAAATAACCTAAATGCTACTATACAAGTTCAAATAATTCTAACAATTTATGCTCATCCATATTTGTTCCGATTACGCAAAGTCTTCCTGTATAATCCGGCTGTCCTTCACGAAGTTCATATTCGCCCGGAACCATATCAAAATAAATCCATGTGCCATCGGTACTTTCTACCATACCTTTTGCACGAAGAATTGTTCCATAGTCTTCTGTATCACAGAATGTTTTTAAAATTTCTTCAATCTTTGATTTTTCAAACTTATGAGGCGTTTCCTTACCCCAGCTTGTAAATACTTCATCTGCATGATGGTGGTGATGGTCGTGATCATGACATCCACATTCACAATTTTCATCATGCTCATGATGATGGTGATGGTCATGCTCGTGCTCGTGACATCCGCATTCACAGTCTTCATCATGTTCATGATGATGGTGGTGGTCATGCTCGTGCTCGTGACATCCGCATTCACAGTTTTCATCATGCTCATGGTGATGGTGGTCATGCTCGTGCTCGTGACATCCACATTCACAATTTTCGTCATGCTCATGGTGATGATGATGTGCATGATGTTCTGCCAATACTTTCATTTCCAAACTATCTTGTCCCTCTATAACAGACAAAATCTGTTTGCCATCAATTGCATCCCATGCAGTAGTAATGATAGCTGCTTTATCATTCAATGCCTGCATCTGTTTTACACAAGTTTCTAACTGCTCTGCTGAAGCATTCTGTGTACGGCTTAATACAATAGTTGTTGCGTGTTCAATCTGATTATTGAAAAACTCGCCAAATGCCTTCATCTGTTTACTTGCTTTTAACGCATTTACAACTGTTACAAGACCATTTAATTTTACATCCTGTTCTTTTTCCACATCAATCACAGATTTCATAACATCGGATAATTTGCCAACACCGGATGGCTCAATTAAAATACGGTCTGGATGATAGGTTTCAATTACTTCTCTTAAGTTTTTGCCAAAATCACCTACCAAAGAACAACAAATACATCCGGAATTCATTTCTGTAATTTCAATACCGGAATCCTTTAAAAATCCACCGTCAATTCCAATTTCACCAAATTCATTCTCAATTAAAACAATCTGCTCGCCTTTGAATGCCTCTTCCAACATCTTTTTAATAAATGTAGTTTTACCGGCTCCAAGAAAACCGGAAATAATATCAATCTTTGTCATATTTTCTTTCTCCTTCTTTTATTATAGTCTGGTATACGATGATTACATTCCTTTTCACTTATCTATCATTATCATGTATTTTTCAAAACTGCCATAACGCTAAAACATTCCTAACATCTTCGGATTGTACCGCTACCAACAATTTACATAAAATGAAATTAACATTTCACAACATCTTATTGTACAAGGAAATCAAACATATTGCAATTCATAATTTATAGATATTTTTAATCTGTTTTAAGTATTTGATTAGCTTCATTATTCGTCTCTTAAAATAGGTTTCTATTTGTGCATATGATACAACTTCTCATAAATTCCTTGTTTTTCCAATAATTCCTGATGCGTACCAGATTCTGCAATTCCTTCTTCTGTAAGCACTAAAATCTTCTCGGCATTCTGAATGGTTGTAAGCCTATGTGCAATTACAAATGTCGTACGATTTTTTGCTAATTTTTCCAAAGAATCCTGCACTACTTTTTCACTTTCATTATCTAACGCAGATGTTGCTTCATCAAAAATCAAAATCGGTGGATTCTTTAAAAATACTCTCGCAATTGAAAGACGCTGTTTTTGTCCACCGGAAAGTTTAATGCCTCGTTGTCCGATATCCGTCTGATAACCATCCGGAAATGACATAATAAATTCATGTGCATTTGCATTTTTTGCCGCTGCAATGACTTCATCCATCGTTGCTCCCGGCTTTCCATAAGCAATATTTTCAAAAATCGTTCCTGCAAATAAATACACATCCTGCTGCACAATCCCGATTTGACTACGAAGACTTTTTAATGTCACTTCACGAATATCTTTTCCATCAATACGAATGGTTCCGCTATTTACATCGTAAAAACGTGGTATCAAAGAACAAAGTGTTGTCTTTCCTGCTCCCGATGAACCAACCAAAGCCATATAAGAACCTGCCGGCACATTCAAATTGACTTTATTTAAAATAGTATCGGTATTTTCATTATATTTAAACGTTACACCTTCAAAAGAAATATCTCCTTTTACCTGTTTCAGTTCTATCGCATTCGGACTATCTGCAATATCCGGCTCAATATCCATAATTTCCTGGAAACGTTCAAAGCCGCTGTAACCATTCTGGAACTGCTCTGTAAAATCAATAATCGTACGAATCGGGTCGGTAAATACACTAATATACAGCAAAAATGTCAACAAATCCGTAATATTCATTTGCCCCTTTGCAATCAAAATACTTCCGATTACAATCACACAAACCTGAATCAATGTCGTAAAACTATTAACGCCTGCCTGAAAACTTCCCATATAAAAATAGCTGTTTTTCTTTGCATTTAAAAATCCATCATTTCCTACTTTGAACTTTTCATTTTCCACTTCCTCGTTTGCAAACGATTTTACAACACGAATCCCTGAAAGGTTATCCTCAATCTGTGCATTGATTTCTGCAATCTTACGACGATTTTTCCTCGAAGCCTGACGCATCTTTTTATTGAGCACAAAAGCATACCCAAACATAAACGGAAGCACAGCAAATGCCGCCAGCGTTAACGTTGGATTTACATTTAGTAGAATAACTAACGCTCCCACAATTTTGAGTACCGAAAGAATAATATTTTCCGGTCCATGATGCAAAAGCTCTGTAATATCAAACAAATCCGTTGTAATGCGGCTCATCAGCTGCCCTACTTTTTGGTCATCATAGAATGAAAAAGAAAGTTTTTGCATATGGTCAAAAATTTCCGCTCGCATATCATACTCAATTTTTGCCCCCATCACATGCCCATAATTTCCAATAAAGAAACGGCAATAAAAATCCAAACCAATCATCACCAAAAGCACAACACCAATGACTGCCACTTTTTCCATAATTTCTTCCGGTGGCAAATAAATCAATGTATTGGTTACATATCTGACAATTAATGGAATCGAAAGTGCAATTCCTGCGGACATCGCCGCAAAAAACATATCCGCCCAAAACATACCCATATATGGTTTGTAATAGGATAACATTTTCTTAAAATTTTTCATTATACTCACCTCTCTAACTTCCTTAGTTTAGCAGTAATGAAATTAATTGTCAAAATATATTGCATTTGTATACCTGTTTTTGAGCATTATGAAAGATTTTTTCTAAAAAGAACTAAAATTTGAGATAAAATGGAGCATGGAATCCTTTTTAATAAGCAAATAGCAAATTTTGTACAAAGAATCATTCTATATAAGATATCTTTATTTTGATTTACAACCTGTTTTTATACAACGTACACAAACTAACAAACCATATTTTATGAGAAACAACTAAGATTATATGGAATTTATTTTATGCATTTGTGCAATTTTCAAAATTTGCTCAATTATAGATAATACTAAAAAATTTGATATAATTGTAACGAATTAGTTTTAAATCGGATATATAGACAGAAAGGAGGAACAGAAGTGCTTTTCGATATTCCCGAAGATACCGCCATTAGTGAAATTTCTCCGGAACGGAAAACGCTTGGTCGCATGGAGCTTTTAGATACACTTAAAATAGTTCATCAGCTCCCCGAACCCATGCGAGAAATTATATATTTAAGAACCATCAGCGATTTGTCTTTTCGGGAAATCGGAGATATTTTAGGAAAAAGCGAAAACTGGGCACGCGTGACTTATTTTCGTGCGAAAACACAATTGATAGAACTATGTGAAAAGTGAAACTGATACTCTCATCTGTTATAATTGATAAAAAATATGCTCAATAACAATTCATAACAAAAAAGAAAGGAAGAAACACTATGCCAAACACGAATTGTAATATTATCAAAGACTTACTTCCGTCTTATATGGAAGAACTTTGCTCAAAAGAAAGCCGTCAACTTATTGATGAGCATTTTACCGAATGTAAACAATGCCAGCATCTGTATTTGGAACTAAAAAAAGAAAGCTCTAAAAAAGAACTCTATGAGACAAAAGAATTTGACTATTTTAAGAAAATCAGAAATAGTGTCTTTCGAAAAAATGTAATTATCAATTTTATGATTGCATTGCTCTTTTGGTTCCAATTCTATTGCATTTTCAATCACTACCGTTTTAGTACACAGTTTGTTAATGTTGTAAACTATATATTGCCACTTCTTATCATTGCAATCTTATTTTTCACATTACCTGATTATGCTTTAAAGGAAGTACCAAATAAATTGAAATTTACCGTGCTTGGAATTGAATTTGCCATTATGATTTATATTACAGGATTATTTGTTTATATTATGCATACACTTAAATCCAACATCTTTCCATTTGGTCTTGAACCATCTCAAATTGGACCATTTTTGGGAAATCAGCTTATTGCTTTGCAGATTGCATTTACCATTGTCTTTTCCATTACCCTTTACCTTAGTACCCGAAAAAAACGTATCTGCCCTGCTTTGCATTTTCTGCCAATTGGCGGATTTGTATTGACAAACCAATACCTCATTATGGTGCATAATTTAGTAAATACTGTTAGTATTCAAGTGATATTAAGACCATTTCTGATTATTACAGTTGGTATTACAATACTTGTAGGGCTATATATGGCAATTAATAAAAAACATCTATAATTTTTATAAAGACACCTTTTGGGCCATTCACAATAACATATGGCTCGTGTCAAAACCGTTTTCTTTGTAAATAGGATATTCGCAATCCGTTTTCGCTACTTACTCATAACCGATTCAAAAAAGTTCCCCACCAATTCGTGCTTTGCACTTAAAGTGGGGGACTTTCTTAATTCCATTAAAACATGCTAACTTCTACTAATTTTTCTCCTTCATAACGCAATTTTAATGAAAAAAACTCTTTTTTCTCATCTAATAATTGTAAAAACACCTTATCTCCCTCCCAAATATGCAAGTTTTTGATTTGCGATTTTGGAACCCATACAAGCTCGCCTTCATTACACACATACTTATTTTTTTCTTTTATATGTTTATTGTTATCATATATAGTCTTATCTATTATTTGCATATTGCCATCATATTCATCGCTATCATAAGATTCCGTGCTTTTTATCCACTCATTCCAATCCGCAAACAAATCTTTTCCTTCATATTCAGTAGCAGTAAACAAATGCATATACTCTGTCTCCCACTTATCCGATACAAAGGTAACGATTCCACGAAATTGATACTTTGTAAGTGTGAGTCCTGTTTCTTCTTTCACCTCACGAATCACACATTCCTCCGGTGATTCTCCATCTTCAAATTTTCCACCTACGCCAATCCATTTATCCTTGTTTGCATCTACTTCCTTTTTTACTCGATGGAGCATTAAATATTTATTCTCTTTTTCAATATAACAAAGTGTTGATAAAATCATGATTCACTCTCCTTATTTCAATAAAATACTAACTTTCACATCAAATAAACTTATTATCTTTGCTCACAATAAACTTCAATCGCCTTTGCTGCAAATTCTGCACAGCCAGCCCCTGCTACACGATTAATATTCTCTGTAAATTCTCCTCCTGCACCATACATTTTTCCAAGTCCTGACAAAATTTCATCGGTACAGGTATAGAAATGCTCTGTGATATAATTCTGCAATTTTTTCACCTGCTCTTGAACTGTGTCACTTTCCGGTTTTTCTTTCATCATTTTGCCAAATTCCACAAACACTTCCATAAGCCCTTTTGCAGACAATTCCTGTGCATTTTTACTTTGGTTTTTACTCTTTTTTTCAAATTCTTGATATGCTTCGGTCGTTCCCCATTGCTCTTTTGCCTGCTTTGCATATTGCTCCATCTTTTTTGTATCAAATACTGTAAAATCCATCTTTTTCCCTCCTGTTTGCTTTACTTCACGGGCAAAGGCAATTAAATGCTCCAAATGTTCCTTTTTTAAAGTTAACAGTTCAATTTGCTGGCTTAAAGCTTTTTCTCTGTCAAAATTTTTATCGTCTACAATTTTTTTTATATCCTTAAGAGGAAACGCAAGCTCACGAAACAGTAAAATCTGTTGTAAACGTTCCAATGCTATCTCATCATACAGACGATATCCCGCATCTGTTACACTTGAAGGGTGCAAAAGCCCGATTTTATCATAATAATGCAATGTCCGTATGCTAACTCCCGTCAATTTACTGACCTCTTTTACTGTCATCATAAGTTGTACCACCTTTGGAAAATATAATTATATTTGATTACTTAACAATTCCTCCCCGTGTAAGCACACTATAAATCATAACCTAACGTCAGTGTCAAGGAAAATATTTAATACTTCCTAAAAACAGTTTATAATGTTACTACATTGCTCCTAGCGGGCCGAATAAAAGACATTGCCCCCTTACGGGGCATTAAATTAGACCTCACATTTTCGTGAGGGTTTTCTTATATCATTTCATTGACACATATTATTATATGTATTATACTAACATTGTCAGGAGAAAATACTAATGAAAAGTTATTCATCAAGAGAAGTCTTAAAGATTCTGAAAGAAGATGGTTGGTATGAAGTAAATGTTGTTGGTAGTCATCATCAATTTAAACATCCTACCAAAAAGGGACGTGTAACTGTAAAACATCCTGACAAAGACATCCCCCCAAAAACACTTTCTAGTATCGAAAGACAGTCAGGGCTTACTTTTAGGTAGCCCTGGCATCTCACTAAATAATGGAGGTATACATGGAAAAACTTGAACGCTACTTTTATCCAGCAATTTTTACTTATGAAGAAGGAAAGGAAATTGCAGTTGAGTTTCCTGACTTAGATGTTGCTACAAGTGGAAATGACGATAATGATGCATTACTATCTGCTCGTGAATTGCTTGGATGTGTTATTTTTGGATTTGAAGAAGACGGAGAAGAACTTCCATCTCCTACACCACTTTCTGAAATAAAATTACAAACCAATGAACACGTTGTACTGATTGATGTTTATATGCCATCAATTCGAAATGCTCATATCAATAAATCTGTAAGCCGTACCGTTACTCTCCCTGCATGGCTTAACTCAGTCGCTTTAGAACATAATATTAATTTTTCTCAAGTTTTGCAGAAAGCTTTAATGGAATATCTTGGCATTACAAATAACACAGTTAAATAATTTACAATAAAAAACCGCCTTGGTACTGCTAATACCAAGATGGTAAGACGGTAAACATATCTCCTAGAAGATATGTTCCAATTAATGATAATATTATCTGAAGCATATAAAAAATAAGGGATAGTGTAAAAAATTTTGTGTCTTTGGAAAGAAATACCTCCTTTGGTGTAAGAATTAAGATATGACAATTCTTATCAAAAAGGAGTATTTTTATGTCAATTCCAAAGGAACAAATTCGACAAATCATTACAGAAAATAACTTTCACAACGTTGCAGATGTCTATGCATATTTAAAAGAAGGATTTAAGGATATTTTGCAGGAACTTATGGAATCAGAATTGGATGCCACTCTCGGCTATGAAAAATATTAGAAACGGGTTCTTCCAATAAAAGAAACGGACATTCCACCAAAACGCTCAAAAGTCAATTATGTATACAACAAATATCATAGAAGGTCTGAATCGCCAATATTGAAAAGTAACGAAAGCAAAAAGTGTGTTTCCAAGTGAAACTTCTTTAGAAAAAATGTTGTATTTGGCATCTCAAAACATCACGAAAAAGTGGACACAATGTAAATTAAAAACATTGATTTACAAACTTCTTGTTCGAATAAATCACGTTTTTATCATACTAATCATACCTTTTGTCATACCTTAAAAATAAAAGACCTGAAAAACCTTAATTTTTCAAGCCTTTCAAGTGGACTAGAGGGGAGTCGAACCCCTGTCCGAAAACCAATTCCCTGCCCTTCTACGAGTGTAGTTTATCGTTTGACATTCCCTCCACCGTCCGAGGACAAACACCCTGACGGCTTTAGTAGCTTCATAATACGCCCACTAACGCAAAGCTTAGTTAGTGTCGTTTCCTACATAGTCGAAGCCTGGGTCCTAATGTGTAGGTGCACTAGGTCAGACTGCTGCAAACTAGGCAGCGTATGCTAAATTTTCTTCAGCGTTTATATTTAAGTTTGCCATTTAACGCATTGCATGCGACTCGCTTCTCCAGCTGCATGATCCCCGTCGAAACCATTACTAGCCCAAATTTCTAATTTTAAAATCGCGTTCTGCTTCACGACGTTGGTCTTTTCTTGCGATATCCTGACGTTTATCGTAAAGTTTCTTGCCCTTAGCAAGTGCGATTTGAACTTTTACAAGTCCGCCTTTTAAGTATACCTCAACCGGAACAATCGTATACCCTTTCTGTGTTGTCTGCCCAAGAAGTTTTTGAATCTCTTTTTTGTGCAACAGAAGTTTCTTTGGACGAAGTGGGTCTTTGTTAAAAATATTGCCTTTTTCATATGGACTGACATGCATTCCATAAACAATAACTTCTCCGTTTTCGATATGAACAAACGCTTCTTTGATACTGCATTTACCCATGCGAATGGATTTTACTTCTGTTCCATGAAGGCTGATACCGGCTTCGAAAATTTCTTCTAAAAAATATTCGTGGTATACTTTTTTATTATTTGCAATTAATTTCTTGCTTTCTTTCGCCATGCCGGTATCCTCCTTTCTTTTTTTTCTACTGCCTATTTATTATATAGCATTTTGCAAAAAAATGCAACTAAACTATTTGTGAACTACCACCACTTATAGAAATGGTGTTACTGTACAGGGGTTAGCTTGACACTTCTAAAAAAAAGTATATATTAAAAGTTACTGTACACACAGTACTTAGCATTTACTGCTAAGTACGTATGAAAATGTGAATTTTGCAAGTAAAAATCCATTTGCGAAGCAAATTTTGCATGGATTTTTACTCGTTACTTGTCACCTGTGAACAGTAACGAAATGGTGGCTTCAGTAAGAAGTTTGCTATTTAAGTTTCCACCTAAGCTTTACTTAGGTAAGCCTTATTCTTACAGGCGTGTCCACTTCGCCTCTACTGTATAGGACATCTACGTCCACAACTCTACTTTTTCTTAATATGTTTAATGCTCCATTCACATCCGCATTTAACAACTTCCCTTTTGCCGTTCGATACAGTCCTCTGTATATTCGCTTTCCACTAAACTCATAATCCAACGGATTGTCTGCATTATACAACGGTATCTCGTCTTTATCCCAAAAACTTGCTTTCGATGTGTAACTTTCTTCTTGTTTCACAAACGCAATTCCGTTTAATTTACTAAGATATTCTAATTTTTCTCGTAATTTTCCATATGGTATCGTTACAAAATTCTGATTGCTTTTCTTCCCCATATGACAGTTTCTTTGAAATGTTTCATTATATCCAACTACTAACATTCCAATATCTTGTTCGATACAGTAATTGATAATATAACGGGCGGTTTTACTCATATAATCATTCATTTTATTATTGCGGTCTTTGGCAATCGCTCTTTGCCTTCTGGTTGCTTGCTTTCCATACTGCTGTTTATCCTTAATACTTTGCAAACGTGCATGTTCTTTATAGAACCATTGATTTATGGATTTCAAGCATATCCCATCTATAATGAAACTGTTCCCCTTTGTGGATACTGCCGTTATAAGATTGTTGATTCCCAAATCAAGTGCCAGTGCGTTGTTGATATTTAAGTTTCTTTGGATACATGTTGCTTCGTAAATATATTGTATTTCAAAGAACCTGGCATTTGCTTTTGGAAGGATACGTATCTCTTTGATTTTTTTATCCGCTAGTATCGGGGGTATCTTGATGGTAATCGATGTATGTGTTTTCTTAAAACGATTGGAATATGGTAACTGCAATGTATTCTCATTTATTCTTACAAAACCAATCACAAGTGTGGCAAATCCGTCTTTTGGCAGATACTGTGGTAAATGACAGTCTTTGTATGCGTATTTGCCTTGTTTGGCAAGTTTTAATAATCCGAAAAAGGATTTGAAACTACCATCTACTTCTTTTAATATCTGTTGTGCCATATTGGAATTTAAGGCTTTATAGTTGGGACTGTTTTTTAGTAACGTATAATTTTTCTCATATTTTAAAAACTCACCTTCTGTGAAGTAATATTGTCGGACATTGTAAATTGCTTCATTGGTAAGATTTTTTGCGTAATGACACAATTCCCGAAGTGAAACTTCACTTCCACACTATTCATCTTCGCTTAAGCAAAGCGAAAAATCAATCGTCCGCATTACCTTATCGGCATTTTCTACACAAACCTTTACCTTTTGTCCTAATTTATAGCTTTTTCCGGTTCGCTCTCCTACCATTTCATACGATTCTTCAATAAAATGATAATAATCATCTTCCAAAGCAGTAACGCGAATCAGACCTTCTACGGTATTTGGAAGTTCTACAAAAATGCCCCACTCCATAACACCGGAAATCACGCCTTCAAACGTTTCTCCAATATGTTGCTGCATATATTCCACTTTTTTCAGCTTAATCGTTTCTCGTTCTGCTTCTTCTGCCCTACGCTCTGTAGTGCTGGATTGCTTGCAGACTTCTTCCAGAATTTTTTCATAATGTTCCAATCGCTTGTCATTCAAACGACCTCGCAGATTTTCTTTTATAATTCTATGAATCTGCAAGTCAGGATAACGTCGAATTGGAGAAGTAAAGTGGCAATAATGATTTGCAGCCAAACCAAAATGACCGGTATTCATCGTTGTATATTTTGCCTGTTTCATAGAACGAAGCGTTAATCGGCTAATAAGTGCTTCTTCATCACTTCCTTCAATTTTCATAAGCAGTTTTTGCAATTCCTTTGGATGCACTTCATCTGCTCCAATATGAAGCGTATAGCCAAAATTGTTAATAAAAGTAGACAGTTTTTTGATTTTTTCACTATCCGGTGTATCATGGGTACGATATACAAACGGAATTTCCTGCCAAAAATAATCGGTTGCTACGGTCTCATTTGCAATCAACATAAAATCTTCAATAATTTTTGTAGCTACATTTCTGTCATACGGACGAATCTCTATCGGCTTTCCTTCTTTATCCAACATAACTTTTGTTTCCGGAAAATCAAAGTCAATAGAACCACGTTTCATACGTTTTTCACGCAAAATAGCTGCTAAGTCTCGCATTTCTTCAAACATTGGCACTAAGTCTTTGTATTTTTCGATTTCTTCTGCATCCTTATCTTGTAAAATTTTTTTCACGCTGGTATAACTCATACGTGTATTTACGCAAATAACGGTTTCTGCAATTGTATGGTCGATAACCTCACCTTTTTGATTAATTGTCATAATGCAGCTTAAAGCTAAACGGTTTTCCCCTGCATTTAAGGAACAAATTCCATTGGAAAGTTTATGTGGAAGCATTGGAATTACACGGTCCACCAAATATACGGACGTGCCTCTTTTCAATGCCTCTACATCCAATGCACTATGCTCCTGCACGTAATTCGTAACATCAGCAATATGCACACCTAAAATATAGTTTTCTCCATCTTTTCGAAGCGATACGGCATCATCTAAATCTTTGGCATCTTCCCCATCAATCGTGACCATGACAGTATCTCTTAAATCCATTCTGCCTGCCATATCTGCTTCGGAAACTGCATTCGATACGCGTTCTGCCTGATTCATAATTTTCTCTGAAAATTCCATCGGCAAATCATAAGCCCTTACAATCGATAAAATATCCGTTCCCGGGTCATTGATATGACCTAAAATTTCAATGACTTTTCCTTCCGGACTTTTTCCTGATTTTCCATAATTCGTAATTTCCACAACAACTTTATGACCACTAACTGCACCTTTGGAACATTCTGCCGGTATAAAAATATCTTGTGCAAACTTCTGATTGTCCGGTACAGCAAAACCAAATGTTTTATTGTGTTCATACGTACACACAAGTTCTTTCATGCCACGTTCTAATATTTTAACAACTGCACCTTCTTTTCGTTTTCCCATAATGGCAGGATAGACAACCACCTGTACTTTATCCATATGAAGAGCACCTGCCGTTTTCATTTCCGGAATAAAAATATCTTCTGTCTCACCTTCTATGGAAACAAATCCAAACCCTTTCGGATGAGCAGTAAAAATTCCTTCCAACTGCTTTTCTTCCGATTTAGCATATTTCCCTCTTTTGGAAAGCGTAATTTTCCCTTCTTCCATAAGTTCCAGCAAAATTGCTTCCAATTCCGGTCTATCTTCTTTTTTTACCCCAAGTACAATGGCAAGCTCCTTGATTTTCATTGGAACATACATATCGTCACACATAAAATCATATATCATTTTTTTGCGTTTCTCATATAATTCCATTCTTTCACCTCTATTCCCATAAATATAATTTTTCCTTTATAAGACATGTTTTTTATAACTCGCTGTTACATTTCTCTTTTCAAAAAATAATTCATATAAAAAGGCTGTCCGAAGACAGCCTTTCATTATTTTACCAAATACCCATATCAAGAATGATTGCAAGCAAAAGGAACAAAATAATACCAATTTTCGTAACATTATTTAACATTCCTTCCATTGAACGACCTTTGTTTTTGCCCCAGTAAGTATCCGCAGCACCACTAATCGCACCAAGTCCTGCTGATTTACCTTCCTGCATCAAAACAACGACAGTAATGATAAGACTGATTACAATAAATAAAATTGTTAATATTGTTCTTAATATATCCACGGTTCGCACCTCCTATGCCTCAAAATCATAACTTTTATAAGTATAGCATGGTTTTTTTTGTTTTTCAACTATTTTTTATTAAATGACATACATCCTATATAAAACTGAGAACTATAAGGTATCTTATATGAAAAACATGCAATTTCTGCATACAATTCTCTTATTTTATTAACAAGGATTCCCCTGTCATTTCCTTTGGCTGTTCCAATTCCATAATTTCTAACAAAGTTGGAGCAATATCTGCAAGACATCCGCCTTCACGAAGTGTCCAATTTTCTTCTCCGTTTACTAAAATAAATGGAACAGGGTTTGTTGTATGAGCTGTATGTGGTTTGCCTGTTTCGTAATCTACCATTTTTTCTGCATTACCATGGTCTGCACAGATAAACATCACACCGCCTGCTTCTTTTACTGCTTCTACTGCATCGCCAACAAGTGCATCTACACGTTCTACTGCTGCAACAGCTGCCGGAATTACACCTGTGTGACCTACCATATCCGGATTTGCAAAGTTGATAACGATAACATCATATTTGTCGGATTTGATTGCTTCTACTAAATCTACACCAACTTCCGGCGCACTCATTTCCGGTTTTAAGTCATAAGTTGCAACATCTTTTGGTGAATTTACAAGCAAACGTGCTTCATCTACGTTTGGTTCTTCAATACCACCGTTAAAGAAGAAAGTTACATGTGCATATTTTTCCGTTTCAGCAAGACGAAGCTGTTTTTTACCGCATTTTGCAAGATATTCACCAAATGTATTGGAAATGGATTCTTTTTCAAATGCGATTGTCTTGTTTGGAATTGTTTCATCATAATCTTTGAAACATACAAATGTAATCGGCATAAATCCGTTCTTTCTTTCAAATCCTGTGAAAGCAGCATCACAGAATGCTCTTGTCATTTCGCGTGCTCTGTCCGGACGGAAGTTATAGAATACAACAGAGTCGTTTGGTTTTACAACAGAAAGAGGTGCTCCATTTTCTGTAATAACAGTTGGAAGTACAAATTCATCGGTTATGCCTTCTGCGTAAGAATCTTCCATTGCTTTTACTGCACTTTCAGCCTGTACGCCTTCACCTGTTACTAAAGAATTGTATGCTTTTTCTACACGGTCCCAATTATTGTCACGGTCCATTGCATAGTAACGTCCGGAAAGGGAAGCTACTTTACCTACACCGATTTCTGCCATTTTTTCTTCTAACGCTGCTACAAAATCACGTCCTGATGCCGGAGGTGTATCACGACCATCTAAAAATGCATGTACATATACATTTTCAAGTCCGTTTTTCTTTGCCATTTCAAGCAAACCATATACATGTGTGATATGGCTGTGTACGCCACCATCAGAAAGAAGACCCCAAAGATGAAGGTCAGAATTGTTTTTCTTGCAGTTTTCGATTGCATTTAACAATGCTTTATTTTCAAAAAATGTGCCATCATTGATTTCTTTTGTAATTCTGGTAAGGTCCTGATAAATAATGCGTCCTGCACCGATATTCATATGTCCTACTTCTGAATTTCCCATCTGTCCGTCCGGAAGTCCTACGGCAAGACCGGAAGCGTTTCCTTTTACAAATGGACATTCTTTCATCAACTTGTCCATTACCGGTGTATTTGCCATAGCAATTGCATTTCCTTCCGGATTTTCATTTAATCCGTATCCATCGAGAACCATTAAAACAACAGGTTTTTTACTCATTTTACATTCCTCTTTTCTTTTATTTATTGCTTATTTGTTAAACGGATATTTACAATCCATTAACTTTATATTTATATGAACACAGGATGATTCCTGCTTCCTATTAAAATAATACATGATTTTTCTATGTTTGCAACTATTTTTTACACAAGTTTCTACACTTATTCAAACATTATTTTGTGCTATTTTACTATCTTACGTCAAGCAGATATTCACAATCTGCTTCGTTACTTGCTCATAAACGGATGTTATCACAAACACTCCAAATACTTCCCATATACCATATCCAACAAGTTAATATTACTACGTTTCGTATCTAGCGTTGGATGTACATATCTGTTTAATGTAATTTTGACATCTGAATGCCCCAATATTTCACTTACACTTTTTACATCTGCCCCATACCCAATACAATTGGTTGCAAATGTATGGCGAAGCACATGAAAATTTGCATCAGAAATTCCCGCAGCTTTTAAGTATCGTTTAAATTTATACTGATATGTTCTTGGTTCCATAGGATACTTTCCATTTAACAAATAACGGTCTGAACATTGAAACTCTCTCAACAAATCATACAATTGATTGGAAATTGGAATTTCTCTTTTTGAACTTGCAGTTTTTGGCTCATTTTCTATCAAAACCGTTTTTGTTTCACCTTTTTCAAATGCAATTCTTTGAACGGTGCGTTTAACATGAAGAATACGCATATCAAAATCAATATCTTCCCAACGCAATGCACAGATTTCCCCCAATCGCAGCCCTACGGAAAGGCATAATAAAATGCCTAATTTATATACATCCATATTTTGGTACAGATACCGCACCAAACTTCTTTGCTCAGATTGCGAAAAAATACGAATAACTGTATTTTTTCTTTGTACTGCTTTTCTCTTTATGAATATTTCTGTAGTTTGAAAATACTGATGGCTATAGGCTATTATCTGATTTATAACACAATAAATACTCTTTATGGTACTTTCTGAACATGTATCGGGAAAAAAACTGCTTACAAATGCACTATTTAAATAAGATATTTTTTCATATCCAAATACATCTTTGATATAAATACGATATATAGACTCATATTTTGCATAAGTAGCTGTTTTTCGTTCCTGCTTCACTTGATTTAGCCAGCATTCTGCTACGTCATTGATAATCACTTCTTCTTCTAAAACGACTTCTTCTGTTACTTCCTCAAAGCAGTTTCTTATTTCTATCAGCTTCATTTTTACTTCCGCATAGCTTTTCGCATAGATGGAATGATATCTTGCTTTTCCATTCTCTAATAACAAGTAACGACCTTCCCATCTTCCGTCATTTCGTTTGCGAATATTCTCTCCTTTTCTTGCCATATTCTGTCTCACTTTCCTAACTTTTTTACTCTAATTATGAGCAAATAAGGCAAAAAAATTCCATAAAATGTAAAAAATTATCTATAGAAAAATCTCATGTACTTATTTCATTGAGAAATAAACTAATAAAAAGAATCTTTCTACATATCAAAAAACTGCCACACGCACGATTGTATCGTTTATGTGACAGTTCTCATACTTCATTGTGTTTTAAAACTAATTTATTGCATTCACACTTTTACTATCTAAATTCCTTATATATTCATTTATGATAGCATAACACTTATGCAAAAACTTAATTAGTAATTAACAATTTTACCAAATTCTGCTTTTAAGGAAGCGCCACCAACTAATCCACCATCAATATCCGGTTTAGAGAAAAGTTCAGCTGCATTTCCACCATTTACAGAACCGCCGTACTGAATACGTACTGCTTCTGCTGTAGCTTCATCATACATTTCTTTGATGCATTCACGGATTGCTGCACAAACTTCCTGTGCCTGGTCAGATGTAGCTGTTTTACCGGTTCCGATAGCCCAGATTGGTTCGTAAGCGATTACGATAGAAGCAACCTGTTCTGCTGTTACGCCTACTAAATCAGATTTAATCTGTAAACGAATCCAATCAATTGTAACGCCCATTTCACGCTGTTCTAAAGATTCACCACAGCAAAGGATTGGTGTAAGACCTGCTTCTAATGCTTTTTTTACTTTTTTGTTTAATAATACATCACATTCTTTAAAGTAATCTCTTCTTTCAGAATGTCCGATGATAACGTATTTTACGCCTGCATCTACTAACATTTCAGCAGAGATTTCGCCTGTGTAAGCACCTTTTTCTTCGAAATACATGTTTTCAGCACCTACTGCTACGTTTGTACCTTTTACAGCTTCTACAACCGGTACGATGTCAATTGCCGGTACACAATACACAACATCTACTGTATCAGATTCTACTAACGGTTTTAATTCTTCTACCAATTTTACTGCCTGGCTTGGAGTCATATTCATTTTCCAGTTACCAGCTACAATTTTTCTTCTTGCCATGGGCTTGTACCTCCATTTATGTATTTTATTTTGTTTAAAAATGGCATTTGCCATTTTTAAATATATATGTGATATTATATACCTAAATTTGCTAACATTCAATACAGAAAATGAATTTTCGGAATTTGTCGTAGGTAAAATGTTACTGTTCACACATGACCAGTAACATGTAAAAATCCATTTAAAATTTGCTTCGCAAATGGATTTTTACTTGCAAAATTCACGTTTTTATACATACTTAGCAGTAAATGCTAAGTACTGTGTGTACAGTAACGGTAAAATCTTATGAAAAACATTTGTACTGTAGTTTTTATCTCATAGCCATTATACGTTATTTCTGATAATTTACGAAATTTCCCAGAAAATGAACAAAAGGAGAAACTCAAAATTTCAAGTTTCTCCTAAATCCTAACTATAAAATATTTTATTATTTATCGTTAGCTGCTACTACGCCCGGAAGTTCTTTTCCTTCTAAGAATTCTAAGGAAGCTCCGCCACCTGTAGAGATGTGAGACATCTTGTCG
The DNA here is from genome assembly GCA_937889225.1 of uncultured Lachnobacterium sp. GTDB lineage: Bacteria > Bacillota > Clostridia > Lachnospirales > Lachnospiraceae > Roseburia. Next base: position 27,461 of record CALAST010000001.1, read on the forward strand.
CCATATCCCATCTGGTTTACAGCTGCTGCTGAATCACCACCACCGATGATTGTTGTAGCATCTGTTTCAGCTAATGCTTTTGCTACTGCAAGTGTACCTGCTGCAAGTGTTGGGTTTTCGAATACACCCATTGGTCCGTTCCAAACAACAGTTTTTGCTGATTTTACTGCTTCTGCAAACATTTCTGCGGATTTTGGTCCAATATCACAGGCTTCGCAATCTGCCGGCATATTTTCCACATCATAAACTTTTGTTTCAACCGGTGCATCAATTGGGCTTGGGAATTCTTTGATAGTTACAGAATCTACAGGAAGTAATAATTTCTTTCCAAGTTTTTCTGCTTTTTCCATCATTTCTTTGCAATAATCAATCTTGCTGTCATCACAAAGGGATTTTCCGATTTCATAGCCCTGAGCTTTCATAAATGTGTAAGCCATACCACCACCGATAATTAAAGTATCACATTTTTCAAGGAGGTTATTGATTACATTTAATTTATCTGCAACTTTTGCACCACCAAGGATTGCAACGAATGGTCTAACCGGATTTTCTACTGCATTTCCAAGGAAATCAATTTCTTTCTGCATTAAGTATCCAACTACTGCTGTATCTACTAATTCAGCCACACCAACGTTTGAGCAATGTGCTCTGTGAGCTGTTCCGAATGCATCATTTACGAATACGTCACAAAGGGAAGCTAATTCTTTGGAGAATGCTTCACCATTTTTGGTTTCTTCTTTTCTATAACGTGTATTTTCAAGTAAAATTACATCGCCATCATTCATAGCTGCTACTGCTGCTTTTGCATTTTCACCAACTACTTCTGCATCTGCTGCGAATTTTACTTCCTGTCCTAATAATTCAGATAAACGAACTGCTACAGGAGCTAATGTTAATTCTGGTTTTGGTTCTCCCTTTGGTTTTCCAAGATGAGAGCAAAGAATTACTTTACCGCCATCAGCGATTAATTTTTTGATAGTAGGAAGTGCTGCTACAAGGCGGTTTTCGTCTGTGATTTTGCCTTCTTTTAAAGGTACGTTAAAATCGCATCTGCAAAGTACGCGAAGACCTTTTACGTTGATATCATCAACTGATTTTTTATTTAATGACATAAATTCGTCCTCCAACTAATTTTTTTTCATAAATAAGCTCCAAAACTTACGTTTCTTTCCTACATTTTTAAAGAAAAAATATAAGAAATATAAACACAACACTATTTTCATAAAATATTGCTGTTATTTTTCATCAAACCATTTTAAATAAACATATTTCACACAAAACTATCCTTATTGCCTTTTTCATTTTTAAAAAGGGACTATCGGAAAATTCTCTCACAAAATATTAAGAAAACTCATAAAATTTTACATAGAAAGACCCGGCCCTTACTTGGGGCCGGGCCTTAAAATTTCCTAATGCTTTTGTTATTGGAAAAACTTCAAATAATTGAAAGTTAATTGTTTACAGAAATATAATCTGCAACACATTCCAAATATTCTATTTTTCTAATTAAGCTAATTCAGAGAAGTATTTGATTGTACGAACCATCTGAGATGTGTAGCTGTTTTCGTTGTCATACCAAGAAACAACCTGTACTTCATATAAATCATCTGTAATTTTGCTAACCATTGTCTGTGTAGCATCGAATAATGAACCATAGTTCATACCAACGATATCAGAAGATACGATTTCATCTGTGTTGTATCCGAATGATTCGTTAGAAGCTGCTTTCATAGCTGCGTTGATTCCATCAACAGTTACATCTGCACCTTTAACAACTGCTGTTAAGATAGTTGTAGAACCTGTTGGTGTTGGGATACGCTGAGCAGCACCGATTAATTTTCCGTTTAATTCTGGGATAACTAATCCGATAGCTTTAGCTGCACCTGTGCTGTTTGGTACGATATTTACAGCTGCTGCACGGCTTCTTCTTAAGTCGCCTTTTCTCTGTGGTCCGTCAAGTGTCATCTGGTCGCCTGTATAAGCGTGGATTGTACACATAATACCAGACTGGATTTCAGCATATTTGTTTAATGCATTAGCCATTGGTGCTAAGCAGTTTGTTGTACAAGAAGCTGCTGAGATAATTGTGTCATCAGCTTTTAATGTATTATGGTTTACGTTGTAAACGATTGTTGGTAAGTCATTTCCTGCTGGTGCAGAGATAACAACTTTACGAGCTCCAGCATTGATATGAGCCTGAGCTTTTGCTTTGCTTGTGTAGAAACCAGAACATTCTAATACTACGTCAACATTTAATTCTCCCCATGGGCAATTGTTTGCATCTGGGAAAGCGTAGATTTTGATTTCTTTTCCATCAACTGTAATAGAATCTTCACCAGCTGTAACTTTATCACAAAGAGCATATCTACCCTGTGATGAGTCATATTTTAACAAGTGTGCTAACATTTTTGGGCTTGTTAAATCGTTGATTGCTACTACTTCATACCCTTCTGCCCCAAACATCTGTCTGAAAGCAAGGCGGCCAATACGTCCGAATCCATTGATCGCTACTCTTACTGCCATTATTAATTCCTCCTAGAAATTTGTATATAAGTTGGTGAGGTTTCCCTCCACTTCTCACATTGTAACCAATTATAGTAGAAAGTTCAAGTATTTTTCTCAGCATTTTAAAAGTTTGTTAATTTTTTGACTGAATGTTTTTTTTTGCAAACAATTTTCGTCATTTTCTACAAAAAGTATTTTCCAGTATATATCCTTCTTTTTTTCTTTATACAATTTCTATCTTATTTTTGTGCACTTTAACATAGCTAAATTAATATGAATATAGTATAATTATTCTATTGCATTAATAAATTAAGAAATTGCAAGTTACTGGTAACAATTGCAAAACTATTCATCTTTTATTTATAATCAAAATATCATACACAAAAACATGAAACTCCCTATTGATGATACATATAGTTACTTAGTTTCATGAAAACAATGAGGTTTTTATGCTTTGGGACACACATTTACACACAAAATTTTCCGGTGACAGCACGGCAAATCCACGGGATATGATAGAAAGCTGTATGAAGAAAGGATTATCCGGCATCTGTTTTACAGACCATCAGGATTTAGGATATGCAAGAAACCCGGGTCTTTTTGATTTAGACTTTGAAAGTTATAAAGAGGAAATTCACTTATTAAAAGAAGAATATTACAACCATTTCCCAATTCTTTGGGGCGTAGAGCTTGGACTACAGCCGGATACTGTGGAAGGGAACAAACAGATTGCGGCTGCCTATCCTTTTGATTTTATCATCGGTTCTTCCCATGAAATCAATCATGTTGATATTTATTATCCGGATTTTTATGAAGGTCGTAATGAAGATGACTGTTATATAGATTACTTTAATGCCATTCTTACCAATTTGCATACCGATGCAGATTTTGATGTCTATGGGCATTTGGATTATGTGGTTCGTTATGGTCCAAATAAAGATAAGTATTATTCTTACCAAAAATTTTCGGATATCATAGATGAAATTCTTCGGTTGATTATTGAAAAAGGAAAAGGGATTGAGCTAAATACTGCCGGTTTTAAATACGGGCTTGCACATCCGCATCCAACCGAGGCTATTTTGAAGCGTTATCGCCAGCTTGGCGGTGAAATCATTACACTCGGTTCTGACGGTCACGCACCGGAACAAGTCGGATGGGATTTTCATAAAGTTCCGAATTTATTGAAAGAAGCCGGTTTTTCCTATTTTACGATATTTAAAGAACGGAAACCGGAATTTATAAGACTTCCTTGACACTCCAATGTTTAAGAAATAGATAGCGTGTTACCGTCGCTGTATATTTTTAGAAAAGAGGGTATTATTTATCCTTTTTCCGTTTGAATACCCCGAAATTTTAAATAATACCCTTTTTAAGTTAAAAACAGAAGAAAAATCCGTAATTTATCTATCAAACAGGGTATTTATTTGATTTTTTAATCGTTTATACCCTGCATACTTTTAGAAATACTACACCCAATTCAATTTAATTCAACAATCCCTTATCAATAATCTGGAAATTTGCTCTATGGATATACAATGCTTTTCCATCTATCATAAGTTTTGTCGTTTTTGGAAGGTCTTCGGATACCTCCCAATACACATCCTCGCCCGAATATGCACAAATCGGGTCACCTAACTGACTTTGGATAACAACAACGGTTGCTTTACCAAAATAGTTTTTATATTTATTTACCGTTTCTGCAACAATTGTCAAATCACCAATTCCACTTGCATCACTAGAAATATTTACATCACTTTTATCAAACTCAACATCCGGTTTTAATCCTTCTTCTTCAAAAATAACGGTGCTTCCACAACTTTCTATCTGTTTCCCATCAATTGTAATGGTAATTACGGACGACATCGTTTCTGTTGTCTCCCAGTTTTCCCCATTATAGGTATACTCTTCTACGATGTTGGCACTCATATTGATGTTTTCGCCTTCTGCGGTCATAAACAATTCTCCTGAATTGGAATAAAACTGACATTCGTATGTATTACCTTTGATATTTCCTGACCATTCATTGAATGTGTTTTTAATTCCTGCAATATCGCAACCCGTTACAAGTGTTGCTGTCATCGCTGCAAGCATAAGTATTGCTACAATTTTCTTTTTCATCATATCTCTCCTTTGTAAAACATATAATTCTATAGATAAATGCATTTAAAACACATTTTCTAATCCATAAATTTTATTCTGCCTATAAAGACACTTCTATTTTTTAACCCAATCAAACTACGATAGTAGCTATTCGGTTATGAGCAAGTAGCAAAGCGGATTGCCAATATGTACTTACCTACTTAACAATTAATCTTTATATAGTGGAATTTTCAGATAAATATGCTAATTCAAGTCATAATTGTTTATTTTTCCAGTTATAACCTATTTGCAGAAAAAATAATTTATTTAAGGACACAATGGTTCAACTCTTTTATAACATAATCATCAAAATCGACACAATAAACACAATACTACACAAAATGGAAATGGAATTGATTGCACTCGACAATCCTACATCTCCTTTTAATTCTTCCGTAAATGCCGGAATTGCAGAAGCAATCGGACTGAATGCTAAAACCATAAGTGCTACACGAGCTTCATATTCCAATGGCAAATGATAAAATGCAAACGCCAAAATAAGTGCTACACCATAACGTACGGACAAAATCCGCACAATGCTTCCAATTTGGCTTCGTTCTCCCGATAGTTTAAAGCCTACTCCAATCATCAACATTGCCATAAATGCATTTGCACCACCTACAAGTTCTGCAAAAGAAACAATCGGTGCCGGAATGGAAATTCCAAGCAATGCAAATGTTACCATTATAATGCAGGTTAAAAATGCTACCGATTTTGACAACGCTTTAAAAATTCGTTTTACAGAAAATCCACCTTCACCCTTAATACTCGAAGCAACACCAAATGCTCCGCCTAAACAGATAAATGCATTTCCCACATCGAACAAACTCGTTGTAATAACGCCTACCGGTCCCAGAAAGCTCTGCACAAATGGAAGCGTGAAATTTCCAATATTATATCCCGCTAAATTCAACACCTCAAATGCCTGCTTTTCTTTTCCGCTTTTCATATTCATGATATAGCCTAAAATTATGTACAGCACACCTGCCGCAAATGCCAATAATGAAATAAACAGCATCGAGGCATCAATCTCTTTTCCAGCAAAATTTGCGATAAATGCACATGGCAATGTGATTTTTAACGTAATCTTTGATAATACCGCAAAATCACCCTCCTTAAAAAAATTAACTTTTCTAAGAACATATCCTAGAATAATAATTGCAATAAAACACCCTGCACGGGTTAAAATGTCAAACATATTCTCGCACCTTTCATTTTTATTTCTGCTTTTAAATTTCTGCCATTTTATAAAATATAAGTTCTTTTGTTGCCCATTATAGCATTGATATATAAAAATTACAATAAATGTGCGAGAATCAAAATCTGTCACTATCTCAAATTATTTTATACAATACTCAAATGAAGCCTGTTCACTTTCAAAAGAAAACAAGACATTTCCATCTTTCCGCAAACAATAATATGCTCGACACTTCGCACTTTCATGGATAGTTCGGCTCATCTTTCCATTCACAGGAGCTTTTAGCGGATGAGCATGTTGCTCTAAAAGCCACGCTTCTAACTCATATGCACCTTGCTTAATCCAAAGTTTTCGATTTGCCTTTTGAATTACCTTTGCTCCAAGATAAGTTGCGAAACGATACTCTTTTCCGTTCCAATCTATCACTCCAATCACACCTGTAAATTTAGTTTTTCTTAACGGAATCTCTGCTACGGAAAGCATCAAAGAGCCATTATGAAAGAAACAATGGGTCCATGCATATTCTCGTGGAAAAGATGTTCCTCTATCGCCTTCCCAATAACCAAGGGCTTTCTCAAATATATATTTTTTACCATTTATGCATACTTTCCCCCACACATGATGTTTTATACTCCATACACTATGCCGACATTCCATAAATGGCACAACACAAAATGGTCCCATAATATCGTATTTTAATGGTGTCAGTTCCCCAAATCTTAATTTTCCACTTACTTGCAGTTCTTTGGTATTTATTGATAGCGAAATTCCATTTTCATCAAAAATATTATCTGCTATTTTTATTTCTTTTCCTGTTCTGCAAAAATCCGCTTTCGGAAAAGCAGCATTCCATACACCATCATTTGCAATCAATTGTATAGAAGAAAATTCTTCATGCAAAGCAGGTATCATGGATAATGTCTGCATATCTGATTGGCATTTGAAATACCAACCGTAAAAATGATTGTTCATGTAAAACCTCCATAAAGTGGCTTTCATTTACCTATCTATCCAATATAAAATAAGCGTTTGTGCCACCTTTTTATGTAACTTTTTAATCGAATCAAAAAAATCCTCCACTTCTTTTATTCTTCTCATAATTCCAAAATCTATACATATACTCAAACCGATATTGGCAAACTGTTTTCCGTTAACATAAAAACAGATAGTCTATCCGTAAATTGCTTTGCTTTTACAATCCGCTTGCCAGTTTTTCCGCAGATGCTTCTTCATTTTCTATCTCTATCGCAATATATCCGGCTTGTACTCCCAATACATTTAATTCCTCTGCACAATATTCCTTTTCTCTCTCCAACGTCTTCATTTCCAATCCATAGGAAATTCTGCTATATGTAAACTCATTGCCTTCATATTTTTCAATTTCTTTTGATTTTAATCCAATATCCATCCAATCATATCTGTATATATATAAAATTCAATATCTTGACTTTCTTTTTCTCTCCTATATAAATGCAAAAATATGGACAGAATAGTATTCTTGTCGAACTCATGTTACTATCTCTTTTATGCATAAAATAAAAAAAAGTACATATCTTTATAACATAAAACATGCCCTTTGGAAAGGAGTCTTCTTATGTGTACCGCTGCAACATTATTGACAAAACATCACTATTTTGGAAGAAATTTAGATTTAGAATATTCTTACGAAGAAAGCGTAACGATTACGCCTAGAAATTATCCGTTTCGATTTCGGAGAACAGACACTATAAAACAACATTTTGCAATGATTGGAACTGCTTATGTTTACGAGGATTACCCATTGTATTATGAGGCAACCAATGAAAAAGGGCTGAGCATGGCAGGACTTAATTTTCCTGAAAATGCCTACTATAAAGAAGCAGTATCCGACAAAATCAATATTGCACCATTTGAATTTATTCCATGGATACTTGGACAATGTGCAACTGTTTCAGAAGCAACTACACTTTTAAAAAATACTAATTTACTGAATGAAGACCATAGCAACAAACTTCCTCTTACTTCCTTGCATTGGATGATTTCAGACAGACATGCTTCTATTGTAGTGGAATCTGTAAAAGAAGGAATTCATATATATCAAAATCCTGTCGGGGTTCTAACAAATAATCCAACTTTTGATAAACAATTATTCTATTTGAATAATTATATGAATTTAACAAACAAAGAACCGGAAAATCAGTTTGCCCCAAACCTAAATTTAAAAATATACAGTCGTGGAATGGGGGCTTTTGGATTGCCCGGAGACTGGTCTTCCCAATCGCGTTTTGTAAAAGCTGCTTTTGTAAAAATGAATTCCGTATGCGGTACTTCAGAAGATGAAAGCATCAGCCAGTTTTTTCATATTTTAAGTTCTGTAGAGCATCCTCGCGGTTGTGTTGATACAGGAAACAATTTGTATGAGATTACCGTTTATTCTTGCTGCTGCAATACGGATAAAGGAATTTATTATTATAAAACGTATGACAACAACCAAATTACAGCAGTTGCCATGCATCGGGAAAATTTAGATAGCAACCAGTTAATCTCCTATCCATTTATAAAGGGACAGCATATAAACCAGTTGAATTAAAACCATAAATAATGAAATATTGAAAAGTGCATAAGAGTACCAAAAATTCACTATTCAAACCGCAACCACTTTTTTAATGCTTCCCTCTGTGCTTTTGCATCTGCATATCCGATATCATACACGTTTTGCATACTTTCAGCATTCTTTTCGAATCTGCAATGCTTGTTTTGGACGAATTACCAATATTGTGCCTTCTTTCTCCATTTGGGCAATCTGTTCCATTGTGCGGTTATATACCAAATACCATTGATTTAATGTCTGTACAAATTTTGGATATTTCCGATAAACGAGCTTTGCCATCCCATTTTTGCCTTGTTTCTTTCTCTGCTTGTTGTAAATTTTCTTCTGTTATTTTTCGTCAATAGTTTCCTCATATGCAACAATTCGAATCGGCAAAAAACTATCTGAATATGTATACTTTTCTGCAATTCCAAGTTCTACTGCAATTTCTGCCATTCGTTCCTTATTTCCAACATCCATTCTCTTTTGTGTTCTTATCTGAAAAAATATCTTCTATATTCTCTTGCAATAAAATATCCGGTCTTATTTCGATACCACTTTCCTTATTTTCTGTCTGATTTTCCATTTGTAATATATTGTCAGCAATTTTATTACCAAAACTTCCCTCTTTCCCACTTACCATCTGCATTTCTTCCCAAGAACTTATATTCCCCCAAAAACCTATCGGCAAACTAACTTTCCATGGAAAAATAAGATAAAAGAACATAATCAGCCATAATCCAAACAAATATTTATGATTAATCTGTAATTGTTTGAGCACAAAACGCACGATTAAAATAATCATTATCATTACAACGCCTTGCACACTCATTTTTATAAGAACATCAAAAATAGCAGTTATCATATATATATTTTGTATAAATAGATGCTTTTATATTGCTTGTTATATTTCTTTATTACCCTAATCTTAGGCAATCTGCATATACTCTATGCTTATCTTATTTCCTATAATTCCCTACTCTACAGCTGTACCAAAAAATACATTGTCAAAGAACTTCTTTGTTTCTTCTTCTCCAAGTTCCTTTTTAAATACATCAGTTGAAATTCCACCTTTTTCAATTAATCCATCTGTATATTCCATAGTAATCGCTAACTTCTCATTTTTTTCATCCTCTGATAATACCGGTAATTGTTTTGAGTGTTGTATATAAACCTTTAAGCTATCAACTAACATTCCTTCTAAATCTTCATCTGCACCAAAACTTCCGCCCTTATAAGAAGTAACTGTGAGTAAATGTTCATACCATGCCGGTGAAGTTTCGATATTTTCTAAATTGCTGTAATTGTTTTGCACTTCTGAAAGTGCATTTAATAATTGATGATACTGCTCATCTTTTTCCTTTACTACATCATAAAATTCCAAATACGCTTTGCGATTTGATAAGATATACATATAATCTGCGGAAAGCAATGGCAGATTTTTATCTTGTGGAGTGATTACAACTGTTGCCATCTGCATAACGCCCATATTTACTTGCATAATAGAAAGATTTCCAATGCCTTCAATATCGTATTGCTGTACATGGAATTTCATAATTCCATATACTTTCATTTCTTTATATTCTCCCACATCACGGGCTGTTACCGTATAATTTTTTTGTAATTCCTCTAATACTGAGTCAATACAGCTATTCATGGCTTTTAGGTTTTTGTTTGCAATTACAAAAACAATACCTGTTATTATAGCAATACTTGCAAGTATCACCTCTAATACTATCAGCCATATTTTCTTTTTCCCTTTTTTTGTAGTATTCATCATTTTCCGCTCCTTTTCCTTTATCATCTATGGTCAATTTTATTTTCGTCTTTCTATTTTATTCTTCCACTCACAAACCCTTATTTTCTGCGGGATAACGAACAAATCGTCTCGACGTGGAATGTTCCTTGCATATACAAAGAATTTAAAAAATAAACATATGCTTGACGACATCATTGCTCAGAATGCAAGATGGCCAGAAGCTCCAGAGGAAAGAGATGTACTCTATTTTCTTGCACAGTCATTCCGTGGCAAACTTCTTATTACTCTTCCAAAGAGTAAGCAGGATATCAGCAACGACATGATTGGCTTCATCTATAGAGCAAAAGGCATGATTAAAGAATTATCTGTCATCAACTTTGAACTTGCACAGATGACAGTTGCTGCAGATAACGAAGAATCATTACCAGACTGGTTTATGGTAGAAATCGTTAGAGATTTACCAAGACTAGTTACAACTAAATAGGACAAAATAGCAAGTGTTTTGTCCTATACATAAAACTATTAGGAGAATTACACTATGCCAATATTACACAGAAAATATTACAGGAGTCTCACAGAAGAACCTCCACTCAATGAACAATCCTTTAATCACGGATATGAAACAATTCGTTCACATGGCTTATTCGGTGGTCTTAATGGTGATATTTATATCCGAAACAACAGCGATTATGACCGAAAAGGACCTGCTGTTGTAGATAAAAAAGGACATATTTATGTAAATATCAATAAGAAACTCCGTCCAAGAGAATGGGCATACACCATTGCCCACTGCCTGCTTCATCTGGCTTTCGGTCACTTTGATAGTGATAAAATCCCATATGATGCAAATGGCAATTTCGATACTGCTATCTGGAACAAGGCATGTGATATTTACATCGCCAGATTCCTTGCAGATATCAAATTTGGAACACCTATCTGCTCTGACCCGGCAGATGATTTTCCAATCAAATTAAATGATGAGCGAAAGATTTACGAATATCTTCTTTCTTCATCCAAAGACAAAACCATTCAGGAATATGGTACAAATGAAACCGACTGTGACATGATTGGCTTAGAACATCCTATTGTTTACAAAAACGGAGAAATAAATACTTACATTGACTGCTTCTCCCAAGCTTTAAATCGTTCCGTTTCTAATTCTGTTCACTTTGCAGGCGGACATAAAAATCCTAAAATGGATACGCCTATAAGTCGTGCCTCCAACTGGTTTTTGGCACACTACCCTCTTCTTGGAAGTATTGCAGCTTTTTTTAAGATTATTGATGATGTAGAAATTTGTCACAAATATGAAATTCATATCGCAGCGGTAGATGCTACACTTGGAGAAATCTATGTAAATCCTACTGCGAATCTTTCCGAAGAAGAATGGAAATTTGTGCTTGCACATGAATATCTTCATGCAGGACTTTATCATCACAAACGAATCCTCGGCAGAGATGCCTACCTTTGGAATGTAGCCTGTGACTATGTCATCAATGGATGGCTTATGGAAATGAAAATTGGAAGTATTCCAACCGAAGGACTTTTATATGACGAGGAATTAAAAGGATTATCCGCTGAAAGCATTTACGATATTATCGTAAAACAGATGCGAAAATTCAAAAAGAATGCAACCTTCCGTGGTTTTGGACATGGAGATATCATGAATGGAGGAACAAAAGGATTTTTCAAAGACAACATGGCGTCCAAAGGTATTTCATTGGATGAGTTTTTCAAAAATGCCTTAAAAGAAGGCTTCGACTATCACATAAGCAATGGACGTGGCTATTTACCTGCGGGACTTGTAGAAGAAATTAAAGCACTCTCTACTCCACCAATTCCATGGGAAGTAGAACTTGGAAAATGGTTTGACTATCATTTTCCACCACTAGAAAAACACAGAACCTATGCCAGACCTAGCAGACGACAGGGTACAACACCGGATATCCCAAGACCACGTTATGTGATTATGGAAGAAAACTTAGAAAACCGTACCTTTGGAGTTGTGGTAGATACCTCAGGCTCAATGTCCACACGACAAATTGGGCTTGCACTTGGAGCCATTACAAGTTATGCCACTTCCAAAGACGTACCATTTGTACGAGTAGTCTTCTGCGATGCAGATGCCTATGATGCCGGCTATATATCACCTGATGACATCGCTGGCAGAGTTGAAGTAACTGGAAGAGGAGGAACCGTACTTCAGCCAGCAGCTAATTTATTACTTAAAGCAAACGATTTTCCAGCCGATGCACCAATCCTCATTATCACGGATGGTTTCATCGAGGAAAACTTAACCGTAGAGCGTGAACACGCATACCTTTTACCCAAAGGGCATAAGCTCCCATTTAAAGCAAAAGGTGAAGTATTTTATTTTAAAGAAAGTAGGTAATTTTTTAATGATTATTCAGATAAGTTCAGGACAAGGTCCTGCAGAATGTGAACTTGCAGTCAGCAAACTTTTCACTTCACTCGAAGCAGAATTTGAAGATATTGAAGTATTATCAAAACACCCTTCTCGTAATAAAGGCTGCTATACTTCCATACTCTTCTCTACTGACAGCGATTTATCTGCTTTAGAAGGTAGTAGCCAATGGATATACAAAAGTCCATTCCGTCCACACCACAAAAGAAAAAATTGGTTTGTAGATATCAGCATTATCCCACAAGTAGAAAACATCTGCACTAACCAAGAAATTCGATTTGAACGATTTCATTGTGGTGGTAAAGGCGGTCAGAATGTCAATAAAGTAGAAACAGGCGTAAGACTCATTCACATTCCTACAGGCATTGTGGTTACCTCTACATCGGAACGTAGTCAACAGCTCAACCGCAAGGATGCCCTGAATAAATTGAACATTATCTTACATGAAAAACAGAACTTGCCAAAGCTAAACAGATGAACTCTGCATGGCGTGAACATAATCGTATTGTTCGAGGCAATCCTGTTCGGGTTTACAAGAACAGGAATTTTAAACGTATTCTCTAAAACGTATATAAAACAATTTCAGGTACTGTATTTAATTTCGTGTCTCTGACTTTATATATTATTCCCAAGACCGGATGTGGGCAGAGTCCACGAATGCTGATAAATACTGAATATTTAACCATTTTTCCCTTTAGAAAATAACAGGATATAAAATGTCTAAAGACATAAAATTATTTACAGTCTCCAATTTCAAAGATACCATCTCGATAATCTCGTATCACTAAAACACATACTGCTTGCTTTGTTTTTCATTTTCTGTGGTAACTAAAGCATATACTCCACATCTGAAATAATCGTTTTATTATCATTCTTCTTTCATATTTGAACTCGATAAAATGTTATTTTTATTCATCATTTTTATCATAAGTCCCTTTTCTAAATTGTGTTTCTAATAAATATTCGTGTTATTTCAGATTAATAAGCAATAGGAACACTTTTCTGAAAAGGGAGTATCAGAATCTTCTTCATTCACTTTCCGTGTTTTGAATAGTCATTTAAAAATATTTGTTTATCTAGCCTTTTAAATCTATTATCACACTCATTTCAAAATTATTGATTTTTTATTTGACTTACTTCACATGTAAGGTAATTATTTAATGATAAAAACACATCTACATCATCAACACAACCACTCAATATATCATTATTTATAATCAATTCTATCTGTATACCTTAATGTTGATTTAAGTGCTCTGTATATTCCCCCGCCATTTAATATATTATTTGTTCCTGCATAGTCTCCAATGGAATCGCACAAAACCATTTCCTTATTCTCCAATGGTTCATTTCCACAAAACTCAGCTTTTGGAGCTTGTAACAAAACATCTATACGAAAATTAGATACAACGTATTTATTCCAACACTTATTAAATGTTTCTCGCATACTATAATTTGGAACTCTATACCATAATCCAATATTCCAAATTTTTTGTCCTATTGGAAAAATCCAAAAATAACAGTCTCTTGATTCATTTAAGTAAAAATATGTAAAACAGTCTAATCGGTATGAACTGTCGCCCTTTATTTGAGCAGAGATTCCCATACTTTGTCCTGGATAATATTTGTTCTGTAGTCCCCTTGCCCCAGAAGCAATCACAACCTTTCGAGCATAGAAATCACAAACCGAATAATCAGTTCCATCAAATTTTATATTTTTTACAGATACACCCCATTGTATCTCTGCACCTTTTTTCAATGCCTCGCTTAACAGAAAATCATCAAAAATTGCCCTTCTGCATCCTATTGCCTCATTTCCTTCTGCATAATTATTTTCTTCTATATTGTCATTAATATAGGCTATGTCTCCTTTAATTAGTGCAATATCTTTATGTAATAAGCCATCTAGTTTCATTCCAATATTATTTAATCCAACTAATGCTTTATATGGAATTCCTCCACCACATATTTTTTCGCACCTCCCCTGAGTCTTCTCAAGAATAAGACACGACCACCCCTTTTTTTGAAGTTCATATGCACAAATATTTCCAGCTACCCCGCTCCCAACAATTATATAATCAAAGTATTCTTTCATATCATCACCAAATCATGCTATCAATTATCATATTAGTAGCTTTCTCTGATTTATCGCAATAACATTTCCAACATTTCACATTTAAAACTAAATTCTGTAGTACTGATTTTACTTTTAATCTACATTCACCTTCAGGATATCCTAAAATAATCTCATTTACCGCTTGACTTGTAGCAATAGGAATTACCTTATTTGTTTCACTTTGTTTTATTATTCCGATGCCTCTAAGTAGATATTCTTTAGGTTTCAACTCCTCTGTTATCTTGCTCCAACATGAGTTCCATACGCACACACCACAATTTGTAAGTCCAATAATTGGACTATCATCCGCAATAATGAATGCCCTTTCCCTCATTAAGTTTTTCCAATTATTTGCAAGCGTTGATTTACCTCCAGACGGAGGAGCAAAAAACAAATAAGCATATCCATCCACAACTACAACAACTGCATGAAGCAATAATCTATCAAATAATATTGCTTTTTCAAAAAAAATTTGTGCACTAGATACCACTTCATTCTGATCATTAGGCATACCAATATGCAAACCCATTCTATCATTTAATTCTTTTTCGCTAATTTCAAATGAATAAACCGAATCAAATGTAGTTTCCAAAGAGTATCTTTCACTGCGTCCTTTCATCTTATCATACTTAAATTCACATTTTACTTTAAGACCCGCAATTGAATAAATCAAAAATTTCACCTACCTCAAAAAATAAAAATTGTATGATACTATATCTCCATCCATAATACCTACTGATATTAAAACAACCTCACCATATTCATCACAATACTTTTCAATATCATAAGTCGTTCCAAACACGTCTCTAATTCCTTGCATATTCATTCTATAGTATAACTTATAGGAATTTTTATTTTCAAAATTTGTAATACAAACTCCTTTAAATTTTGTAACATATGGTAGTTGTTCTTTAATTGTATCTTTACACTCCTTGCTAGCAGAAATATATAACAGAAAACGTTTAATATATTTTTTAATAACACTACAATCCGTAATACCTCTTATACCAAAGCGTTTTTCTTTCCATACTGTCGGATAATAATACACACTTTTTCCACCATTGAACCTATATCCTAAAGTATAAGGTACAAAAGACG
Source organism: uncultured Lachnobacterium sp. (assembly GCA_937889225.1). Taxonomy (GTDB): domain Bacteria; phylum Bacillota; class Clostridia; order Lachnospirales; family Lachnospiraceae; genus Roseburia. Next base: position 43,270 of record CALAST010000001.1, read on the forward strand.
CATCAAATACATATTGTATATCGTTTGCTAGATTAGACTTAAATTCTGCTATGATATCATCAAGTTGCTTACCATCAAGATGATAGTTTATCGAATCTATTTTTCCATCCGCAATAGCATATTCCAAACACTCAAAACGATCTGCTAATTCCAAAACTTCTGAGTTGAGAGAAATCACTTCATCGTTTGGTTCATAATATATTTTCATTTTTTTCTTAGCAGTATTCCCAACTAACACCTTAATTCCTCTTGATCTAAATTGATCCTCCAAATAATCACCTTCAGTTCAAACAATCTAAAAAGCTTTCTCGAATTATTTCTGTATATGAATCAATATTCCCATTTCTAAAATCAGCAATAATTTCTTCATTCACATCTAAAATACCTTGAAAAATCAAATTTGCTTGATTACAACTATAGTCAAGGATTTCTTCATCATCTTCGTACATATAGGTCATACACACTGCCACACCATTGCAAACACCTTTACTTGTACATGATTGACATTTTGTGTCGTAGAATCCTTGAAGTATTTCACGTAATTTTAAATAGCATTCCGAAGTAAAACAATCCTCGATCTTACCAATACTTTCTGGTGTTCCCAAGCAATAATTTACATCATTTGGCCTACCGAATGGATAAATATTTCCATCTGGATTCAACGCTATTTTTCTATTAAACCAATAACTTTTAAACTGCATTTCACGTCTTAATGTGGAGAATTCCTCGAATGTATAATATCGGATTCCACATTCCTTGTCATGAATCCATGTCCTATATACATTCACAAATGCATCCACTAAATCCTCTGGTTTCATGATTAGCTCATCGTCTTCCTTTGCAAAACCGACCCTTTCTATTGGTAATGTCTTAAAATCAATACCTTGCGATTTAAACCAATAATATATTTCATGCAAATTAGAATATGACTCTTTTGAAAGTGTACAATAACATCTCAATTTACCTTTTTTCTTCTGAATTAATTTTATATTTTCAAGAACTTTTTCAGTATATTGTCTTAATACAGAATTATAAGGACCATCGAAAGACACATTAATCAATGTTCCATTCTCTATTAGTAAATCAATAAATTCTTCATTCAGCAAAAGTCCATTAGTCGTAAAAAAATTTCTAAATACAGTTCCATCCTCTTTATGCTTCCTATGTTGAAAGTCAAAAATAGCTCTATAGAAATCGATTCCTGCTAATGTAGGCTCTCCACCATGAAAAGTAATTTTAATAGTATCATATTCTATACTTGCTTTTTGCAAAAGAAGAATTACTCTTTCAACAGATATTATACCTGACTGGCTCATTTTTTCACCATTAAAACAATGCTTACATCTCATATTGCATGACAATGTAGGTTTTACTGTTATTCCAATTTCTCCCATAATCTACTCCAATCCAACAGAAAATCTGCCTTTATTGATTTCCAATACTGTATACTCACCAACAGCCGACTGACATATATGTTTAAAACCACATATATCCATGCAATCTAAATATGGTTTTTCTAGTTTAACATCAAATTCATGCTGTGCATCTTTAAAATATACACTTATATTTTTTTCCACTTTAGTAAAATCAAAAGATGTACTTTCGACAATCTTCTTAATACACGTATCAAATATTTTCACCGTACATTTTTCGCTAAATAGTTCATATAACTTTTGAGTACACTCTGAAGACATATCTGGTGTCACAGATGGACACTTATTACGCTGTGAAATAATTGTGTCAGCCATTTTAGTAATATAATTACTTTTAAGTCCACCAAAGCTCCGCTCATAGAAATATGCCTTATTCCCTCCATCATTTCACGATAACTTCCCTGCACTCTAGTAATCTCATCATGTAAATTTTCATGCCCATGCATTGGTACTACAAATCTACAATATTCATCAAATATCGTTGTCTCCAACGTGCTCAATAAACGTCCATTTGTATATATTAATACTTCACATCCGTATTTACGGGCTGCTGAAATAATTTCCATAAAATTCGTATGAAGTAAAGGCTCTCCACCATTAATGATAATCCTATCGTTTTCGCAAACACACATCCTATCCCAATATTCGACTAATGCATCTTTAGAGATTTCATTATATGTACTTTTTGTATGCTTTGTATTATGTGAATAACAAAAAACACAACTACTATTACATCCATAAGTTATATTCGTATAAAATATTCTTATTTGACTCTTCAAACTTGCTTCACCTTGATTTTTGGACATCTAATATCCCCCATTCCTAATTTTTTAAATATGTGATATGACATACCTATACATCCACCATTACAATATTTCAAATACTCACATGACTTACATATATTATTATTTACCTCATAATTAATAAATGGTTCTAGTTTTTTACCATACAAAATTTCTTGAAGCGTTTTTGTTTTTAGAGAACCAACAGAAAAATCTGTCAAGCATGTACACGGATACACCTCAAGGTCAGGATAAATGTATACCTTCTCTTTACCACTACCGCAATTATTACATGCTTTTCCTTGCTGAATCATAGTATCTAGCCGTTCTCTATACTTATCATATATTTCAAATGGAAAAATCTTCTTTATTTTTAACCTCAACTGTGCACTCTCAATAATGTTATCAACAAATTGATTCCATTCATCTGAAGTTAACATATTTTCAGTTCCAGCACTTCCAAATGGCATTTCATATGAAATACGCCAGTATCTCAGATTTTTCAATCTTCTAAGTTCATGCTCTAACCTAAAAATTGCATCTATGTTATTTCTATTTACAACACTTGCGACACTATATTGAGCGCCTATATCATCTAATAGAAAAACCGTATTTAAACTCCTCTCATACATTCCATTCCCTCGAATAGAATTATGCATCTCACAATCACCATCGATTGATATTTGAAAATATAAATTTTCCTTTAATAATGATGGCACTATGTAATTATTAATTGTACCATTAGTTGTTATTGTAACTGTTTTACTTTTTTTGCAAAAAAACTCTAAAATTTCCACGATTTTCGAATTTAGCGTTGGTTCTCCACCTGTTAAAACAATGTCGTGTTGTTTTAATTCATCAATCCAACTAGCATTCTTAATATAATCAAAATCAAGATCTGTTCCTTCTTGACGTCCCCTAATACACATACTGCATTTTAAGTTGCATTTATCTGTAAGAAGAATGTAAATTTGCATACTTCTCTCATCCTTTCATTCAAAATGAGGCTGCAAATTAGTTTCACTAATAAGCAGCCCCTCCGCAGTTATTTTTTGAAACTAATCTGCTTCTTTCCAGGAACACATGTCACCTAAACAAGCAAGTTTAGCTTCTTCTTTGTTAACTTCGCTCCAGTTAACCTCAATCTTTAGATTCTCCATAATTTCACCTCCCTTCAAAAAATATCAAATTCATATATTTAGTTGCGTATTCCATTCTAGATAACCATAATAAGCAATGAATTGACTTTCTAGATATTTTGTTTTATCCACAGCTCCCTCTGTATTTTCAGTAATTAAGGTATACCTCTTATTTCCTCTTACTGTTTATTTATAGTTCGCCCACAAGCACGTTTTCTTGTACCATTACCTTCTCTACGATAGTTGCTAAAACACTTTTTTGAAACCACCATTATTAAATTCTATTATTCTTCCTACATACATTGTCTTACCATTTACCACATGACGACAAAGATTCACACAGTGATTATAACACATCAAATTAGCAGTTTTTAACAGACCAATATTATCACTCATTATCCCATTTTACTACTGTTTTTTCGTGATATTCCACCAAAATTTTGAGAAAAATTTCTTCATATGAAACAACTTCCAAAATCAATCCATCAGCCACTCTTTTCAACATTAAAAATCAATAATCACTCCTAATCAATAAGGCCATCCATTTACCAAAATATCTTTTTCAGATATTAAAACTTCCATTTGGTGTTCCTGTTTTTCATATTCAATTCCCGGTTTATAGGCATCACTCAAAAAATGAATCTTCTGATTTTTTGATCCAATCCAATCTCTCTCCGTATCATATTCTTCCTGAAGAAATATTCCATCAACCAGTAAATCCGTCTCTAAAAGCAACTTATTAACACTTTCGTTAGCCATAGCGTTTAATTCATCATACAAATATCCTGTAAATACAAGTACTGTGAGCCCAACAGAGTGGGCCCACACAGCAACTTCGCTTAATCCTTCTGCTTGCAACATAGGTTCTCCACCTATGAAAGATAGTCCCTCTATTTCATTGAAAGACATAGCACGCTGAATAAGATTAATCAAATCTTTTGTATCTACTACAATATTTTTTCTAATTTCTTGCATATTTGGGTTACAACACCCTGGACATCTTCTTTCACACCCTTGAACCCAAATAGCAAATCTTTTTCCTGGTCCTTCAGACTCAGTACATAATCTAATCGATGCGAGATTTAGATAAGCCATTGAATCACCTACTTTAATTCAAAGTCAAATTTGCACAATTGTGGTTTATCTGGAAACATTGGTTTAATTATAATCTGTTTATTTCGTAACATATTAGAACGATCAAATATAAAACCTGATAACGGATCTATTATATCGGTTTCCATAACATTCAGCAGACCACGACCACCATTCTGTTTACCTGCTTTTTTTCCAATAGATGTAAAAATCTCATCTTCATTCTCAAATACAATTTTTGCTCCATATCGTTCTTCTACAAAATCTTCTATTGTCTTGAACTTTAGCTTTGCAATCTTTGTAAATATTGCTGGATCCTCTATAAAATTAAAAGCAACTATATTATTACCGATGCGATTTAACAGTTCTGGTCTACCAAGCTTTTCAACAAAATGATTCTGCACCTTTTCAACAAACTGCTTCTTGACTTCCTTTGGAGTCATATTAGAATCAACCTCTGCTGCTCCTATATTAGAAGTAAAAATAATAATTGTTTCAGAAAAGTAGACCGTTTCACCTTTACCATCTGTAAGTCGACCATCTTCAAGTATCTGCAAGAATTTATCAAGAATTCTTCCATGCGCCTTTTCTATTTCATCAAACAATAAAACACAGAATGGTTTTTCCTTTACGGCATTCGTTAACTGACCACCAGCTTCATACCCAACATATCCAGGAGGTGCTCCAACAAGTCTCTGATCACTGTGTTCGTGATTATATTCGGACATATCAAATCGAATACATGCATTTTCATCACCAAAGACAAAGCTAGCTAAAGACTTTGCAAGTTCTGTCTTACCAACTCCAGTAGGACCAACAAAAAACAAGGTTCCTTTCGGTTTTTTTTGCTTTGATGAATGTTGCAACCCTGAAAATCCAGTATAAGCTCTTATGATTACATCCTTTACTTTGGATATTGCAGCATCTTGACCTTTCACTCTCTTTCCAAGTTCTTCCTCTATGCGTTCAATTTTATCTTTAGATAATTCTTCCCAAGGACTTACTTTTTCTCCATATTTAAAAAGGTTTATAAGTTTTTCAAAAGACATCTTTTCTCTCATTTGGCGTGATAATTTCATCATCTGAGCAATATCTTTGAGAGAAAAACCATCCAATGCATCAATAAGATCATCTTTTGCCGTTTTATCTGAAATAATATCTTGTGTTATATTAAGGCATGCTCTATTCGCATCAATAAAGTGTTCTCTCTCATTATGACCTGGCATCGGCACATTCACAGAACTCACCATTGAATTATTCAAATAAAATGCAGGAGGAATCATGGCATTATTATGTGCTACAATGATTACTATATTTCCTATATCCGCAAAAGAACTATCTAACATATTATATGATTGGCTTGCTTCAAGAGTCTTTCCTAAAGTAGCTAGATACTCTCTCTCTTTCTCTGATAAAGAATTAGCATTTCCAAATATGTAATCCGAATAATCAAGAACAAATGCTGTTTTATTATGACTATTTTTTATGACATTTAACATATAAGGAAAGAACTCATCTGGTGACTTATAGCACTTACTACTTTGATTTGTGCTATCATCCATATTAAAATCTCCCAAATCATAATCGTCCACTCCGTTTTCTTGAGATAATTGATTAGGAGTTTCTGCAATTTCATCTGATATACTGTGATCAATGCCATCAACACGATCCCATTTAATTACCTGCTTAAATCCCTTGTTCCTAATATATGAAATAAGTGTATTAATTACAGAATCATATTTTCCAGAATTTTTAGGATTAAGCATTATATCCGCAGTATTACCAAAAACAATAACAGAAGACTTATAGCCTATATCCCTGCTAAAACGCTCTATCCAAAGATTTAATTCTTTATCTGCCATTATGCTTTTCTCCCTTCATCATTAGGTAAACTAGTAGAATCCATCGATAACCTATCTGGGTTCTGCCATAAAACTCTTTCATCAGACAATTTTACTGAATATATCTGTTCAAGATCTACATTGAATTTTTCTATGTCTTTTAAGCAAGTCATTCCCTCATAATTGTCAAATTTGTATGCAATCTTTCCACGTAAATCAACATTACATATTGCACGCTTACCAGAAGGTTGTTTAGCAATTATCTTTACATAGTTTTTTCCATCTGTTTTAATTAATTGTGGTTTTTCAACCGTAAACTCTTGTTTTTGAAGCTGCTTTATAATAGCCGTTACTGTCTCCCTTCTAGTTTCTTCAGAAATCAGAGTTTCATCAACTTCATTTTCAAGCTCAATCACTTGTTTTTCGACATTTTCTACATCTATTGTACCTTTCTCTATTCCAGCCTTAAGCACACTTATCCTATTTAAAAATTCTTGTGTTTTTTCTTGGTTTTCAATTCGTTCAGATTTCAATCGTTCCTCAGCTTCACTAACAGCCAGCATAGCATCCTTCTGTCGATTTTTCTTAACAGAATTTTTCTTCCATTCAACACTTTTTTTCTCAGCTTCAGCAATCACTGATGACGACCTTTTTCTAAGTTCTGATACATTCGTTAAGCTACCTCTTTCTATATCATTCCTAATCTGTTGCATTTCAGATATAGAAAAATTAACTACAATAGGATTCGTAATAGTCTGAAGAATTTCAAAATATTCTCGCATCAACTCATTCTGTTGATGTTCTTTTTCTGCTCGCAAAGTTTCAACTCTCATACGCTCAGCACGTTCAAACTGTTCTCTTGCTCCATATGCTAATGATGACATATTTCTAATGTATGCTCCTACCTCATAACTAACATCTCTTGCTTCTTCTGGATCTGATGTTAATAAATTTCTGATTCTAGCTAAATCCGACTCTAATCTACTCATTTCATTCGGTATATAGACCGCAAGTCCTCTATTCTTCATATCGCTATACTGTTGGTTATAACGACGATAAAATTGTTCCGTTGTTGTAGCAATTCTATTCAGATAAATCTGTCTTCTACGTGCTGCCTCTAAAGCATAAGAATATTCATAAGAACTACTCATAGCTCCTCCTTATTTCTTCTTTTTTTTCTTAGATTTTTTGCTACTACCTTTATTTACTATCTTTTCATGTTCTTTCATAGCTTGATATGATTCAAGAGTCATATTCTCAATTTTATTAGCAGTCGCAATATTTCCAAGATTAATATCATCAGTTAATAATATCGGTTTCTTCGCACAATATTTTATTGCAATCGAAAGAATTTTATTATCATTTCGTTCTTTGTCCAAATCATCTGACAATAATTCTGGATAACTTGATTCTCCAATATTTAACCAATCGTATGCTTTATAATTACTTATATTTCTAATTGCCTCTCTGGCTCGATATGCTTTCTCTTCGTCATCTGAATTTTTCAGACCATCCAGTTCATCTAAAACAACCATTGGAATTACCAATAAAGCGTTTTCTCCGTCAAACCAAGAGATTAGTCCAGGCTCATTCATTAGTGTACAAGTTTCTACAATATAGACTTTTTTGAAGCACATAAACGAATCATCAAAGAAAGTTGCAAGTGCATGTCTTAATCCATCCATATTCTTCTTTATGTTGGTGAAAGGTGTATCAGATTCTAAAACCTCGTTAAGATCCATTACTTTATTCGTAAATCTTTCTTCTTGATCCTGCCATTGTCTAACTTGCTCATATAGAGTTTCAATTTTATCCATATGTGCCAACACAATTTCATTGTACTTTTCCTGACTTACTGTTTCATATAAATTAAGCTCAGGTACTAAACCTTCAACTTGAAGAGATATTCTTCTCATAGCAAGAATAATTTGCTCTACAGAGGTATATTCTTTAATTACTAATAAATCTTCATCCATAAATCTTCCAATAAAATCAAGAACACTTTGCTTTGAATAAAGATACTTCTGAAGCCCCAATTTTGTAACCCAATTAATATATGCCTTCTTGATTGAAGTAATTACTTGCCAAAAATCCCAAATATCTTCTAATGAATCTTGCTCTCCAACATGCTCTATTGCTATTTTCATTATTCTTTGGAACAAAGACTCATCTTGTCTAAATGCATTTATCTCTGAATATTCCGTAATAACTTCTTTTGCTCCCTTTATGTTCTTACACTGTTCTATGATATATGTCTCATTAACAAGAATTCTTTCTTTATCTGCAGCTGAGATTACATTCTGTCCATAATATCCTCTACTCTTTTCATTAAATAGTTCAATTACCTTAGCTTTATCCGTTAACTTTTGTTCTTTCAAAATAATGCGTTCCACATATTCAATGAACATTTCTTTTAATCCAAGTTCATATAACGCAAACAAAATATTATTATCTTGCTTATAATATTTATCCACCAACTCTACAATCGTATTAGGAAAACTCATTTCATTTGTATTAGGAATATATGCAATTGCGATATCCTTAGAAATTGAACCTGCTGACACACTTGTTATACATGCCTTTACCGTATCTTTAGAATTAAGATATATTCCGTATTTTTTTAAATTACAGTCCGGTACACGAATAATAATTTGTTTTTTGGTATTTTCTACCTCAAACTCATCTGCTCCGTATACAAATCCTATCCTGATTTTCTTCTTATTCTGCTGTTTAATTTTTACATCCTTATAGTACTTAGATTCAACGCAGAATATATCATCCTTCTGCAGATAATCACCTATAAGTGCGTTTATTTCATCAATTGAAACAAGTTTCTTTATTTCATCATCTGGATTAGCTATTTCCAAATATGGTAAATTTCTTAACTCCTCTGGACAAGAAATATCAGCTCCGGCAAGAGTTATTTCATCAATATCTTTATCTTCAACTCCCGTTACCTTCCACTTCATTCCATCAACTATTTCAACTTTTCTAGTAATATTCTTCCAATATATTTTAGAATCCAAAGCAGTAAGTGATTCAATCTTTGTGGTTGGAGTAAGCCAATTTAATCTCTTACGTTTTTTATCATTTTGAATTGTAAAAAGCCATTCTCTTATTGCACCTTCTGGAAAATCAATATCATCAGCATCGTCAATATCCACAATTCGAATACCAGTACATTCTTCTTTATAAAGATTTGCTTCATCCTTTAAAGTTTCCGCTGCAATATCGTAATAAATTAAAAATGTTTCTTCTGATGACGTTCCTGGTAAAAGACCTTGGCTCTGCATCTCACGACCTGTTTTGGTCAATTTTAAATTACTCATAGCAACTGTGTTAAGTTCGGTTTTGTCATCAATTCCTAAAATAGTAATTGCCCCCATATCCTGAAGTGAAATCAATACTGGACGAATCAATAAATCTGCATCGGAAATAGTAAAAATCTCTTTAAAAAACGAAGCTATAGAAATTCCAGCGTAATTCGACAATTTCTCACATTTATTAATTGCTTCCAAAATAACCCACTCAATCGCAGTAGATTTTCTTGCTGTAAAATGAGAAACTTCTACCTTATGCTGCACACAAGGATATGATAGTGTTACTTCTGTAAAAATCATAATTTGCCTCCCATCTCTTTGTACTCTGCAATAATTTTCTCTTCAATTTCCAGAGTAATAATCTTATTGCAACTTTTGAAACATCCTTTTCGATTTAGACTTTCCATAATATTTTTATATACCAAAGCTGTTTTAAATCCTGGCATATCCATATTAGGAAGTTGCACAGACTGATTTTCATACATATGTTTTGCACCCACTATGAAAAGAAGTTCTTGTGCTCGTGAAAAAGCCACATTGATACGTTCAAACGCAACAACGTGCTTACTAGCTCTTCCCTTTTCGTTATTTCTAACTAAGCTTGTAATGATAATATTCTTCTCTTTTCCCTGAAACCTATCAACCGTATTAATATCTACATCAATAGAAGAAAAATCAAATGTTCTTTTTGCTTCACGGAAAGCTTCTCTAATTTCATTAACTTGCATTTGGTAAAAACTAATCACCCCAACTGTTTTCTGATTATTCTTCTTATATCCCTGCTCTCTATATGTAGCAGCTATTTTCTTCAGCAACTCCATCACAATATACTTTTCTAAGATATTGTAATTAGATGTGCTATTATTTGGTCTTACTTCATAAATCGGTCTATCACTCGGCGTAAACGATGAATCAATCCAATAAGCATGTCTATCTGGTACTACAAAAGTACTACCATCAACTCCCTTGATGGTTAAATCATGGCTTTTTTCCATTCGTTCTACTGCCTCAGAATTACCACACGATAATCGTTGTTCATAAAACCTATTAATGATGTCCATAATATCTGTATGCATACGATATTGTACAAGTAATGAGTGCTTTATGCTTTCATCCGCTTGTTCAAAGTAATCCTTAAACAAGGATGAAGTAACCATCTTTTGGAATCTCTTGAAATTTTCTGGAGTAAGCAAATCTCTTACCTCTTCAGGTGCATTTTCCTGACTTTCTGTCAATTCCTTATAGGATCCTTCGTGTTCTTTGAACATTGGCGGAAGCTGTCTATGATCACCCACCAATATCGCTTTTCGAGCCTTCATCAATGGAATGAGCAATTCTGGTGGTGTAGCTTTACTAACCTCATCAATAATTACAACATCAAAATCATTGTATCCATTGTCAGAAAGGTTACGCATATTATCAGTACAAGAAATACCTACAACATTACATGCATTAACATATATCTGTTGATAATGTTCTTGATCATACTTAAAGGATTCAATATCATCCAATCGTTCTTTAAAGTCTCTAATTGTTTTCTCCCAATCTTTTCGGAATTCTCTTTGTTCCTCAAGTTGTCTTATATTGCTTTCTTTAAGTAACTTAATGTGTGCTATTATATCATCAGCTGCCGTTGACTCTATCCCATACTTTTCACGTAATTTAAATAAAGTCTGTCTTTTAGAAACAATCTGCATCTTAACATTCTCTATACTGTGATTAATTTCAGATATATTACTTTCAACAATAGCTCTTCTTTTAATAATATCAGATACATCTATGATATCACGTGATTCTATTGCAACTTTTATTGTATCCAATGCAGTACCTATTGCTTGTCTCCATTTTTCAATAACTAATTCAAATGTACCAAGCCATTTATCAGTGTCTCCAGTCTCAATACCAGCTACTACATTTTTATCAAGAATGTTTCTCTCGATATCAGAAACTGTTACTATAGAAGAAGAAAACTTAAGTTCATCAATCCTCTTTTGTAGAGCCTTCATTTCCTTTGTATACTGTGTTACACCATCTGTATCATCTTCCTGTAAACAATCAAGAAGTTTTGCCTTTACTTCTGCCAACTGACTTCCAAGTACTAATATCTCTCCATCATTACTACTGTCATTACCTTTGGCATTTCTTATTTTTTCAGATAATCCCTTAAGTGTTTTGAGATTCTTTGAAATCATATACACATAAGCTTGTTCGTTACTAAGTCCCATAACATCAATGTCAAGTGGACCTGGAGTTAGATAAATTCCCGTTTTAGTTGTAATATTAATAAGAATATTCAACTTTGATTCAAAAATACTAAGCATATCGGCTGACAAATAAAACTGCGAATCGGATTCTCCCTTAAAACAATCTAATGCCAAACGATACTGATGTTTATCTTCTTCAAGTCTGGTATTTTTATCATTTGCATTTTCGAATTCTCTAGTCAAAAAAGCAAACTGATCCTTTGCGTCTGCATATTGCTGATTTAATCCAGACAATTCCGTATTCAATGTTGCAATGTCATCATTAAATAAACTAGCATCTCGAATATCTGTATCATATTGCACGCCGCCACTTTCAAGAGAATCCCATAAATCAAGCCAGTTTTTTGATACCTGGAGCGACAAGGCATGATAATAATATTTAAGTGCTTCGTCCTCACCAAATTTTCTTGTACTTAAATCTTCTGCCTTTCTTTTTCTTTTGCCCTTCTGTCCCAATCTAATAGCTCTAATCTCAGGTGAATCAGCTAGTCTTTCTAATGCATTATCAACTGCATCATTTGATTGTGATGCGACCAATACTCTGTCTCCGCTTCGAACAAACTGATAAATAGCTTCCGCAATAACCGTTGTCTTTCCTGTTCCAGGAGGTCCCTGCACTAAACAGAGATCTGGTGCAGCAAGCATCTTACGTACGGCTTCTTTCTGGTTCTCATTCTTTTCAATTCTAGGATTAAGCCACTTATCTATTTCTATATAATCTTCGTATTCTGGAGTTCTTGCACGCATAACATTAAATAGCCACATTGCAAGATTAGGTGAATAACTTTCATCTCTTTCCAATTGATCAATTGCTTGCTGAAATCTTCTAATAAGAACAAAATCACCTATAGCAGATAAAGCCAAAAAACCATCTGAGTAATAATTACCTAACACATTGTCATACACATACTGAGTCGCTTCTTCATCATCTAAGTTACGCTGATTTATTTCATCAATGTCACGACGATTAAGATCATACGCCACTTGAACTATATAAGGATTATCATACGCATCATAAATGCCTCTTTCTGAGTGTTCTGATTCATATTCATACTCATCATAATCGCCATTTATCCACTCTTCTTCTGTCAGAATATGCTTTTCTTCATGTTCTTCTTTGAAATCCTCACTATTGTCTCTAAGGTAATATTCGCTAACAACCCCTCTATATCGACCAAGCTCCACACTATTAAATCGCTGTCTTCTATTATTAGAATCTCCTACAAAGTCAAATCGCCATTCATCCTTGGAATAGTTATTGTCAAAAACTTGAATATCTCTACTCAAATACTTTCTGAAAGCAAGAAATGTATCTTTATCCTCAAATACCAACCAAAAATTTAGTCGTTTCTTATCTTCATCGAATCCGACTTTAAAATATTTGCATCCATAAATTTGACGGCTCGCCAATTCTTTTTTCCATGCAAGATACTGTTTCCATTCTTCAAGCTTTTCACCAGTGTATTCTGTTAATGAGCCTGCATTATCCAAAATATCATAAAGGAAATTAGAACCAATTCTTTCAGGTGTACGATATGGTGTAGCAACCACATCAACCTCAAAATCTAACTGTTCTGTATCCATAACTTCAAATACAGAATCTACTATAAATGCTTTGCCAGCCATGCGTCCTAATTCTTTACCAGCTATATGTCCTTTAAATAATAATGATATATCATCCGGCAAATAATCTTCCAAAAAATCTCCCGGAGTTCTTTCAGGTCGAATTCCAAGTAATTTAACATCATATCCACTCTTATTAGTAAACGTCAGATTCCTAATATACATTTGTTTCTGAAATCCCTCTGGGAACATTCCTTCAAGAATTTGTTGCATTCTATTTCCTGATGGTAATTCCTTTAGTTTAGGAAATCTTTTTATGAGTACAACCTCACTATTTTTCAAACGATAATTTCTTTCTTCGTTATCATTTAATAGAATACAGATATTATTTCCAGAATAACTAAGTTCTGTATTGTCTATTTCATCTTCTAATTCTTCATCATAGTCATCTTCGTCCTCATCATAATCGTCTTCATCCTCATCATAAGAATTTCTGTAGTCATATCTTCCAAAATAATTCCAATCCATACTATCCTCTCCTATATTTTGAAATTCTTTTTGTTCTGCATCATGCAACGCCCACATATCTTCTATTTGTTCTTGTGCCCACATTTCATCCATTTGTTCTTGAATACGTCGTTCCTTCAACATCTGATCTATTTCATCTCTTGCATGATCTAATTCTTCAAAAATCGACTCGACCGATGCACTATTATTTGTTCTTGCATCATTATTTTTTATTTCTGATTTTTTCTTATTTGATGAATCTGCTACCACTTTTGCTAATCCAACTGCTCCAGCTGTAGCTATAATTGCTCCAATCCCCTTAGCAATCTTTTTAATATCATCATCTTTAGCCATAATTCATTCACCCACCCATTATTGAACTGCCAGTCAATAATCAACATCAATTTGTTTTCCTCGTATAATTCTATCACATATAAGTGACATTTCATGTCATTCTCATAAATTTATCCAACATTATCATACTACAAATGATATATATTTTCGAGTTTTTTTCAATAAATTTTGTCGGTAGCACTATTTTCGTTACTGTACACACAGTACTTAGCATTTACTGCTAAGTACGTATGAAAATGTGAATTTTGCAAGTAAAAATCCATTTGCGAAGCAAATTTTGCATGGATTTTTACTCGTTACTGGTAACCTGTGAACAGTAACCTATTTTCTACTTATCTTGTTTTCTGCACCTTTATTGCCACTTTTCTCACAAAATTCTACTCATTAGTTTCATAGTTGTACTGAATTCGTGACAATAATAGCAATCATAGCAGGCATAGCAAGCATAGCCCGTGTCCGGGCAAATCAGAAATTTGTTCAAATAGTCTACCGACCATTTTCGTCCAAATTTCCACAGGGAAAATTCCCTAACCCTTTTTAAATTGCTTTTTTTCATCTTCCAAATGATAAAAAATCATACTTATAAATTCTCTGATTTGTTGCGAAAATCTCTTGACCTGCTCCTGTCATTTTGATAAAATTTCACTTGGATAATTCCGTCAAAAATTAAATAATCTTAAATAGAAACTGTTGTAAATCGAATTTTTTACAACAGTTTTTTTGTCCCCAAATTTCCAAAAACAGAAAATAAAAAACGAAAGGAAACTATCAAAATGGCAAACCGAACACGAAACAACCGTAACGAAGTTTATCTTACGGATGAAGAACAAATTATTTTGAATGAGAAATTCAAACTCTCTGGAATGAAAAGTAAATCCGCATTTTTACGTCAACTGATTTTATATGGATATGTGTATGATGTGGATTACAGTTATTTAAGAGCTTACAACGTGGAACTAGGACACATCAATGCACTTTTGAATCAGATTGCTGTCCGTGTAAACAGCACAAATCACATCTATGAAGACGATATGAAAGAGATAAAGGAGATGATGGAACAGGTATGGCATACACACAAATCCATGCTATCAAAGCAACCGTTAATAAAGCAATAAATTACATTTGCAATCCGGAAAAAACGGCAGAAAAGTTTCTGATTTCTTCCTATGCGTGTGCTCCCGAAACTGCCGCGTTTGATTTCAAGTACACACTCGATCATTGCAGGGAAAGCAGTATCAATCAGGCTTATCATTTGATACAGTCTTTCGTTCCGGGAGAAGTCAGTTATGAGGAAGCACATCGCATCGGAATCGAACTGGCAGACAAAGTTTTGGAAGGCAAATATGCTTACATTGTGACCACACATATAGATAAAGAACATTGTCACAATCATATTTTATTTTGTGCTGCCGACCACATCAATTATGACAAATACCATGACTGCAAAAAGACGTATTACCGCATTCGAAATTTAAGCGATGAACTCTGTCGGGAACACCAGCTTTCCGTCATCGAACCGGAAGAAAAACGGGGACAAAAATACATTGAATGGCAGGCAGAAAAAACGGATACTTCCTGGAAATCTACGATTAGAAAAGACATTAATTCTGCAATTAAATCATCTGCCACCTATGAGGAATTTTTACAGATTTTAAAGGCGAAAGGCTATGAAATTAAAGGCGAATCTCTTGAGGACGGAAGTACAAAATACATCTCTTTCCGACCTGCTGATAAGGAACGTTTTGTACGTGGAAGTACAAAATCTCTTGGAAAAGAATACACAAAAGAACGCATAAAACAACGCATTGATTCCGGATTGGAACGCAACCTGAAAGTGATTCCAAAAGACCGAAGTTCTAAAAAACTGATAGATGTGAATCAGAAGAAATTTGCTGAAAGTCCCGGATTAAAACAATGGGCTTCTGTAGAAAATTTAAAAAACATTGCAGAAAGTTATGGCAATGCAGGTTCTATCATAGAATTGGAGCAAAAACTCTCAGATATTTCTTCGGAATGTAAAACTACAAAAAACAACTTGCTCCAGACGGAAAAACGCATGAAAGCACTAACGGAAATGATAAAATATGCCAACCAGTATCAGTCTACTTTGCCTTACTATACTGCTTATAAAAAAGCAAAAAATCCTGATAATTATTTTCGCAAACATGAAAATGAAATTATCCTTCATGGCGGTGCAAAACATATGTTGGAACAGTATAGAATTTCGCTGAAATCATTGGATTTGGATAAATTAAAGAGAGAATTATCGGAATTGGAAACACAGAAAAAAGAGCTTTCCACTGATTATAAAACACTTACAAAATCGGAGAAAGAAATACGGAAACAGCTTAATAAATTAAAATTATATCTCGATGAAAATAGTAAACATGCCACTCTTAATAAAGAAAAACATCAGCATTTACTATAATTATTCATTTCATCAAAAAACACGTATCTTACACTTCCTAAGAGTGTAAAATACGTGTTTCTTTTTACTTTAATTTCTTATAGATCTGCCTTACTAATGCTTCCATATTTATGGTATGCAAATATCCAAACGGTATATTTTTCTCCCGCACCATTGCAATGAATTTTCCATATGTTCCATGACTCAAATATTCGGTATAAAAATATACTTTTTCCACATCTTCAAAGGTTTCCGAATAATTGCTTCTTTTGATATTTGCATCTAAATATCTCCAGTTTGGAAATTCTTTCTTTAGCTTGTTTATCCAGTTTACATGACCACCTATGACCGTTATTTTGCGTTCTGCGATACTTTTTCTCATATCTGCAACTGTTTCTTCTTTTATAATAGGAAGTTCTTCTGACAGGCTGTAGACATAATTACGAAGGCTTATCAGTTCTGCTCTGTCATTTTCATTCTTTTTTACAATCTCTTCCATTTCATTTAAGGCAACCTTTGTCTGGTCATATTGCTGTCTGTAATATTTACATTCCTGTTCTTTTTCCCTCAGCCTGCTTCTGAGTCTGCTGAGTTCCTGCAGATAATCGGTTTCGTTTATTTCATTTTTTGATACTGGTGCAACATTTACTGGTTTTTCCAACCGCTTTTCCGGTTTTGCATTTTGCACCCTAATATTTTCTGCATGAAACCGGCATTCGCTACCACTATTTTCATACCAGTCCGGAGAGATTCCAAACATCATGGATATATTTTCATCACATTCGCTACATACACTTACAAGTGCATCAATGCTTAGGGAAAGCATGGCAAAAGTCTGTACTTTATCAAATGTAAATTCTCTTTTCGGAAATGCAGTTTTTAATATTGCCAGTGTTTCCGTAAACAGATTCCCAATTCCAACATATCCCTGACTGCACATATAAAGGTAATCTTTTGCATAGCCATTGTGTTCTAAATACAGCTCCGCAAAACGTTCTGCCATTTGGAAACTTTTTCTTCCTTTTTCCTGCTCCATCCAATTCTGCACTTCTTCCAAACACGCACAATAAAGTTCACTGTCGAACTGCAGATAGAATACGTCCATCTCCTCGTCCCATTCTTTTCTTTCCTTATTCAGCATAATGTACAGTATGGAACAGCCTTCTTCTAATTCTATTCCGTTGATGGCACACATGCCAAGAATACGTGCCATTGCAAAATATTCGACATCTCCATCTTCATCCTGCGATAGCGAAAACAGTTCCGAAAGAGATACTTTCCGGAAACGTTTCAACTGCTTATATTCTTTCTTGTAATAGGTTTTATACAGTTCCCGTATCAATGCAACACAATATTCATCTCCCGATTTTGCGGCATTATACATCATACTTAAAATACGTTTCTGCAGAACTGTTTCCGGTCTACTTTTTTCCAGAACTTCCATACAATTTTCTGCCATATCATTAAATTCCTTTAATCTTGGATAATGGTGTTGTAAAAAATTCCTTGCAACTACCCAAAAATCAAAGTACATATCCTCATTGATAAATCCATCTACAAAAAATTTATCTGCACCTGACGTATCCAGTGCGACTTTTAAAATTTCTTTATTGTGCAGGTCTTCCAAAAACATGGACATAATCTCAACTTTTCTTTTAACTTCGGAATGTGACAGATTCTCCAACAGCAAATCCGCTGGAAGCCATTCTTCCAGACTATTCTGTAAATGTTTCATTCGTGTTTCCTTCCTCATTATATTTACGTTCACCAAAATCAATTTCCCGAATATTTATACCAAAAATTGATTTCTGGTTTATACCATTATTTTCTTGCTTTCTAAGTACATATTTGTTAGAATGTCTCTGGTGCTATCTCACATTGACGTGTGATTGGCGGTTCGCTTCTTGCGGAGAGTTTATAGCTCCGATTACATAGATTTCATCCCTTCGGGGAAATCTTGGAAAGGAGACTTATACATATGCTTACCATTAGTGATTTCATGGCTGTACTCGCACTTTGTGCAACTTTTTATAGTCTTGGATATCTGCATGGGCAGCATGATTCCAAGACGCAAAAATAACCGCCTGTCCTGACAAAACTAGAGCGGTTATTTTTAACTTATCTTATATCAGGCGAACCGTCTCCGGTAGCACCATTTCTATTATTATACTAACATTTCTTAATTCCCATGTCAAATATTTTATCATTCCATCATATTGGAAATATCTTTGCCACAAATTTGTAGTAATATTTTCCATTGTACGGACTTTCAGGTAAACTTATTACTAATATAGCATTATCTGTATGCCATGTACCAACTACGCTATAATATTCGGGATCTGTTACAGATATATCCAAATATTGTGTTCCACGATATGTAAAATTAGCTTTTACACGTTGCCCTTCTGGATGTACGATATTAAAATTTGTTACTCTCACTAAAATAAGTGAATGATCTACTTTATATATTCCAGCTTCAGTGATATAATTATATTGATTACCAAACAAAACTTCATGATTTTCAGCAGGATGAATTCTTAAAATATTTTCTACAGTAGTTGTTCCAATTTTTTCCCAACGTATCCTAGAATCAATTAGTGCATTTTCAGGTTGATGCTCTATCGGAAAGTATTTTGCAATGCAAACTCTTACAACATCAAGTGGTTTGCAACGTTCACCATTCAAATATTGTATATCACTATTATTCAATGCTCCATGTGTATTTACATCATCCGATACCAATCGTATCCATCTACCATTTCCAATTTCAATTCCTGCAACACAATAACCTCCGTTTTTAGATGACATGGTTAATATCGCAATTTCAAGTACCATATACATTCCTCCTTAAATATGTTTAATAACTATTTGTGGATTATCCTTTGCAATCATTTCAGCAGCTAATCTGCGATGACATTGCACAGCAGTGGGCTCACTACACAGCAAGCAAATATTAGAATATGCTTCGTATTTCTTATAAAAATTTTTATAATCCCCACGCTTAATCATAAGTGCAGAATATAATTCAACATATTCTTGCCATGTTATATTTTCTTTTTTATATCCATCTAATATTTCTTTTGTAGGAGCATATTCTAAACAATGCTTATATTCACAATTGCAAATCTCTGCCAAAAAATATTCCAAATCATTTCCCTTAGTAAAACCGGCAAGCTGTGATTTATTATTTAATCTTACATCTATCAACAACTCCACTTGATTCGATTTGAGTAGTTCAAAAAACTGCTTTGCATTTTTTTGTGTAAATCCAATAGTAAATAATTTCATCACGATTCCTCCTCTATATTATATCCAATATTTGCGTTTTGCTTTTTATATGCTTCATTAATATATTCTTCTAACGTTAATGTAGGAGTAAACATATTTATTTGTCCTCTATCTGGGAAAAACATATTTAACAATCTTTCTTCGATTTCATTTTGTGACATGGTCTTTCCTTCTGGTAATAGATGAACAACCTTGTAACCAGCATTATAAAATGCTCTTGCCACAAAAATTGCACGATGACATTTTATTGGATCTTTTTCACTACACATCAATGCTATAATATAGTTTTTTTGCATAGACTTTTCTATTTTTTCAAATCCTGATAAAAATTTTTCGGACTTTGAAAATGCTTCAAAGTCAAGATAACCATTAGGATAATATTTGCGTTCTTCTTGTCTTGCACCAAATTCCGCAACATAGTTACGATAATATATCTTAGCATTTTCTAATACTTTAGATAAATTTTCTTTATTATAATCAGAATAAAACTGAGAATACGGAAAGCTTCGTACATCTATTACGACAGAAACTTTATTATTTTTAAGTATTTTCACAAAATCATCGATTTTGAAACCAGAATATCCAATCGTATATATTGTATCAATCATTTTTCACCTCAATAACCACACTTCTCTTAAAATTTTTCCTATTTTTTTAAAAATTAAAACCTTTCGTTTTTTATAACTATTTCAAACTCTCCAAATTCAAAAAAACATTATTTAAGATAATTGTCTCTTTACTTGCCGTTATTATATGATTGAATCCATTAAAAATCAAGAAAAATATTACTCCAAAATTTTTACTCCCAATTTTTATAAAGAAATATTTCTGTCAAATTTATGTTTTCCAACTTCTGTCCGTTCTAAACGCTTCTGCTCCCTATTCTGCACCTCTACATGTTTCTCTTTTAACTTTTCTCGAATAGAAATTCGTTTCGGTTTTTCCTGTGCTTTCTGCTTTTGTGTAAGATACTGTTCTGCTTTCGGAATATACGTTTGCAATGTTCCGCTTTTTTCTTCTTTGATTGGATTGATATCGACAGGAACACCACCAATCATAAGGTTATCCTCATGCAAAATCTCAAAGAAGTTATCTTCTCTTTCGTTGCCTTTATACTCCACAACAATATCCAAATCAGAACCAGATTGCTCCAATCCCCTACTTCTGCTTCCTGTTAGCACAACATCTTCTATCTGAACATCCAGTGCGTTTTCCTTTGTTTTGGAATCAATATACTCCCATACTGTCTGCTCTATCTTACTTGCACTTTGTCCATCAATCTCATGAAACAGATTGTCTGTTTTTTGTCGGAAATTATATACTACATCTTCTGCAACAATCGTCTGATTGCTTACAGATTTACTTTCGTAAGAAACATTCGTCTCGTTGAATGTTGTCTCCGTTTCCGGATTATCTGCACCAAGCATACTGAAATCTTTTTCATTCATATTTAAAAGGCTGTTTAACGTATTGAGGCGTTCCTGCTTTTCTTTCAGCTCTGTTTCCTGTGCAAATGGTTTTGTCACCTCTGTTTTTGCTGTTTCCAACTGACGCTCCACATGAAGCAGTTTCTGTCTGGTTTCCTCCAGTTGTATACTCATTCCGTCTAACAGATTATTCATTCGCTGAAGATTTCCGAGTGCATCTACTCCTAATTCTACTTCATGTCCCATCTTTCCTTTTAAAGTTGCTACATATTTCGATGACAGCACTCGATAATGTACGCATAACTGAAAACCTTGGTATTCTCCGATTTCAACAGGAGTAGCATACAATTTTGTATTTTTGCACATTTCAAGCAGGGCTGCTCCGGCTTCTTTTTTCTCTACCAAAAGACGATTTCCTACTTTCATGGTGAAACTTTCTTTATCTGGAAAACGGTGCTTTGCATAGTGGGTAATGTCTGCATCCAAGTTGGAAACTTCTTCTTTTAACTGTGCAATCTGTTTTGGATAACGCTGCGTAATGTTATCTTCCAAACGATACTTCTGATTGGTATGATTTGCTTTTAAAAGTTTTAATTTGGATACTTCGATATCGAGCAACATCTTTTCTTTGATATATGGATTGCCGGTTGCAAGTGCTTTTACTTCCGCATAGGAAAGTGCCGCTTCATCCACATCCTCACAAGAACGTACCGGCGATTTGCTTGTCATAATCTGACTGAATAGCGATAGGTAAAACTTTGATGTTATCTCCATCTTTTCCCCCGCCTCACACCGTGCGTGCGACTTTCACCGCACACGGCGTTCCATCATTCATAATTCTGTTTTAGTTAAAGTAAACTTACACTTTTTCGAGCAACGATTAAATTACAATTTCGAAAAGGTCGGCTTCTTTTCGTAACTTGTTTAGTTTTTGTAACTGTTGAGAATTAAGGTTTAAGCTGTTAAGGCAATTACTGATTGTGCTTTGCGTGGTTGCGTGTATTAGTTTATGAACTATGCAATGCACTATAGTTAGGTTTTGATATTTGTCTGTTCCACCATTTTCTTTAGGTATTCTATGATGGCAATGAATTTCGTCATACGCAAGAACAATACCGCTGACAGCACATTTTCCATGCTGTGCCGCATACAATGACAATCGGTTATCCATAAACTCAATACTTCTTGATTTATCACTTGCCCGCATAAGGGCATGAAGTATCGTCATATCAACACTAAGGTTTTTATGGATTTCCTCTCTGCCCTCTTTGGTATATTTGTTAATAGACCGTTTTTTCCACATCGGATTTTTATGTTGAACATATCCGACAGGAATAAGCGGTTTTTCACCAACAAACCGAATTTGAGCACTTTTACCATACTTTTGATTGATATACCTAAAACCATACAGGCTGCCTTTTTTACTAATTCTTTTTCTCAACCTGTTTTTCTCTATCTCAACAATACTTCGAGATATTTTCGTAAAATCTAAATTGACATGCGTAGCAAACTGATAGTAATTGTGCATACCAGAAACAGTAGCATTATAGAGATTTACGTACATGGCTTCTTCCGAATTGTCAGCACTTTTCGACATTTTGACAATTAGAAATTTCAACCGTTCTTTGCACCTATCAAATGCTTTATCACACATATTCGATTTCACCACATAGGATTTACTTTTTCGTACTGCTTTTAACTTAAATCCCAAAAACTCTGAATAACTGTTTTTTAAATTGACAACTTTCGATTTTTCTTCACTAATTTCAAGTTTTAACCTTTCTGCAAGCCACGCTTTTACAGCACAAAATGTCCTATCGGCATCACTTCTTTTTCTGCAAAAGATTTTAAAATTATCTGCATATCTGACGATATACATTTCTTTCAAATTCCCCCGCCTAAAGCCACGATAAGCATTACCACGATTCATAACCCCTTTATTATTAGGGTAGTCTGCTATTGTATGAGCAGGCATTTTCTCCCATTGACTTGCTATCCACCAGTCCAACTCATTTAATACGATATTGGATAACAATGGTGATAAAATTCCACCTTGTGGTGTACCTTTGGTAGGATAAATCATTTCACCATTTGGCATTTGGATTGGAGCTTTTAACATTTCTCTAATGATACAAATTATCTTTTTATCCCTTATTCCTAATGCCCACATTTGTTTTATTAACTTTGAGTGGTTGACATTATCGAAAAATCCTTTTATATCAACATCTACAACAAAATGCAGATTATTCTTTTGTATCATAAAGTAACTTTGTGCAATGGCGTGTTGTGTGGAATGGTTAGGTCTAAAACCATTGCTTCTCTCGTGAAATTTTGCTTCACAGATTGGTTCAAGGACTTGCAATAAACATTGTTGTACAATCCTATCCCATATGGCTGGTATACCAAGGGGTCTTGTTTTTCCATTGGGTTTTGGGATTTCTACTCGCCTTACTGCTTTGGGTTTGTAATACTCAAATTTCTTTCTTACAATTTCAACAAATTTATCCTCGCTAATATTTTCTAAATTACGGATTGTCATTTTGTCTACACCGTGAGTATCACTACCACTATTACGCTTGATGTTTCTGTATGCCAACATGATATTTTCTTTGCTTGTAACAAGTGGAACAAGCTTATTAAAAATCTTGTTCTCCTTGCTGTCTGCATACAAATTATCAAATACAGTTTGTAGGTCATAGTATTCAATATGCCGAATCTTATTGTGTTTTCGTTGCTTCGGTTGTGTCACAGGCATCATCTCCCTTCGGATTTGATTTTCTTTGTCATACTCGAAGCTGTGAATGTTTACTTTTCTATTTTTATTACTATAAATGACTAATGGCTGTTCCTCCATCCTCATTACAAGGACTTCACAGGTCGTTCCATCACTCTCGCAAAAGGTTCACGCACTTATGAATTTATGCGTTACTTTTCCAAAATGTTAGAAAAGCCCCTTTACTTTCCACGTTTCAATCATCTTATCTGTACATATACCCTTAGGTGTCTGCTTTAGTCCTGTGTGCTTGGTTTTGCCTATAACAAAACAAGGTATTTCATAAATTCAAATTTTACTTTACCTCACACACTATCCCTTTTGGATACCCATGCATTTCTACATGCTACAGCTTTAGAACCGTACATTCGCAGATTTGTCAGACTTTGACATCATTCTCACCATAGATATTTTATAGACCTCCGGCATATAGGCTACACCATTTATCGCTAAACAGCTTTCGTAGTATTTCTACCTTACGGTAACTCTTTGCCGACTTCACCGAGCTTCTGAACATCTACCTTTTGAGTAGAGCCAGTCGGAGTATTAAGGTTGACGTTTCAGGACGTTACTCCATCATTCCATCAATCAGATGATTAATTCTACAAGTTTATTTTACACCTCCTTTTACTTGTGCCTAAGCTTTTCACTTAGGAACGTGTCGCACTAAATTTCTGTTTATTTTCAATTACCTGAAAAGAATATGCATCAAAGGTTTGCTCAGTAATATAGCGAAAAATCCATACTTTCTCATTTTGGTTGCCTTGTCGTAAAATTCTTCCTTCTTGTTGTTGGAGATCTGCAGGCCTCCAGGGTATATCGAGATGATGGAGAGCAATTAAGCGATCTTGCAAATTTGTGCCAGCCCCTAATTTTGCCGTAGATCCAAGCAAAAAGCGAACCTGCCCGCTTCTTACTTTTGCAAACAGTTCCGCTTTTTGTGTTTCCGTATTGGCTTCATGAATAAATTTCACTTCCGATTCCGGAACGCCTTTTGCCACAAGCTTCTGACGGATATCATCATAGATATTAAAAGAACCATTTCCTTTGGGTGTGCTGAGGTCACAAAAAATCAACTGTGTGCTTTTTTGCTCCCTTGTTTCTTTCCATATTTGAAAGGCACGTTCCACGCAGGCTACTGACTTGGAATTTTCATTATCCGGAAGTAACGGATTGATAAGCCTTTGGTCAAGTGCAAGTTTTCTTCCGTCATTTGTGATTTTCAATAAATTATCTACTGTCGGTTCTACTGCTCTGCTTCGTACTGCTTCTGCTCGGTCTGCCAGCGATTTTACCATTTCTTTTTGGTATTCGCTTGGTTTTAACACCACGTTTTCATACTCTGCTTCTGGAACAGGAAGTTTTAACATATCTGGTGTCTGAATATCGGCACTCTCTTTAAATAAAGAAATCAGTTCCGGAATGTTGAAAAATTTTGCAAAACGTGTTTTTGCACGATAGCCTGTCCCTTCCGGAGCAAGTTCGATACTGGTCTGCGTTTCTCCAAACGTGGATGCCCATGCATCAAAGTTACCAAGACCAAGTTTTTGTAAAGTATCATACTGCAAATAACGCATATTGGTATAAAGTTCCGTCATGCTGTTTGCGATGGGTGTTCCGGTAGCAAAGGTAATGCCTTTTCCACCTGTGATTTCATCCATGTAACGACATTTTGCAAACATATCGGAAGATTTCTGTGCTTCTGTCTGTGCAATCCCTGCCACATTTCGCATTTTTGTATAAAGGAACAAATTTTTAAAATGGTGCGACTCGTCTACAAATAATCTGTCCACACCTAATTGCTCAAATGTTACCACATTGTCTTTCTTTTCTTCCGCACTTAATTTTTCCAAACGTACCAACAGTTGCTTTCTCGTTTTTTCCATCTGCTTAATGGTGTAATTCTCACCTTTTTCTGCCTTTGCAGTTTCAATGGATGTCTGGATTTCCTCAATCTGATTTTCTATCGTGGCTCGTTGTCTTTCTGCAGATAATGGAATGCGTTCAAACTGCGTATGTCCAATGATAACTGCATCGAAATCACCTGTTGCTATGCGGGAACAGAATTTCTTTCGGTTTGCAGGCTCAAAATCTTTTTTCGTTGCTGCAAGGATATTTGCACCCGGATACAGACGCATAAAATCGGATGCCCACTGCTCGGTCAGATGATTCGGAACAACAAACATACTTTTCTGACACAGTCCGAGACGTTTGCTCTCCATCGCAGCCGCAATCATCTCAAACGTCTTGCCACCACCCACGCAATGTGCAAGCAAAGTATTATTTCCGTAAATCTGATGGGCAACTGCATTTAACTGATGCGGACGCAGGGTAATACTTTCCGTCATTCCCGGAAATTTTAAATGTGAGCCATCATATTCTCTCGGTCTTGTAGAATTAAATATCTCATTATATTTTTTGCAGAGCATATTCCTACGTTTCGGTTCTTGGAAAATCCAATCCTTAAACTTTTCTCTTATACTTTCCCGCTTTTGTGAAGCAAGCATGGTTTCTTTCTTATTTAAAATTCGTTTTTCTTTACCATCCTCCACTACGGTATCAAAAATACGAATATCTTTTAAATTCAAGGAATCTTCCAATATACGATACGCATTCGCTCTCGATGTTCCATAAGTCATGTTGACAAGTGCATTTCCATAATCCGCATTTTTTCCTTTGATATTCCACTGTCCGCTGATATCAGAATACTGCACAGACATGATATTTCGGTCAAAGTAATGCTCCGGTGTTTCAAATACTTCACACATAAAATCCTCGATGTATCTTGCATCAATCCATGTTGCACCGATACGCACCTCTATTTCCGAAGGCTCCAGTTCTTTCGGCTGTACCTGTTCCAGTGCTGATACGTTTATGGCATATTTCGGTTCGTGTTCTGCAAATATTCTTGCACTGTTTAATTTTTCCCTGACATTTCCGCTTAAATATGCATCCGCCGTTTCCCACTTTTCGGTAAATGGATTTTGGAAAATTACGCCCTTAAATTCCTGTATGATTTCTTCCTGAGCCTTTCCTGTAAGACCTTCCATATAAGGCAAATCAATTCCTGCTTTTTCCGATAGCGATACTGCAAGTGCCTCTGTCACAGTATCCACGCTTGTGACTGCTTCTGCCCTGCGAATGGTACGTTTGGAGAACATATCCGCTTTGCCCTTGAAGTTTCCGTTTTTATCTAAATTTTCCAAGGAACACAATAAGTAATAGGAAGAATCCTGACGGAATGCCCTCTGGTTTGCTTGTGAATGGATAAGTCCGTATTTCTCCGAAAACGCATCGTAGAGGCAATTTAACTGTGCCTGACAGCCTTGTATCAGCGTATCCGGAAATTCTTCCATCTGAAGCTTGATCAGTTCCTGTGTGCAGTCACGAATCTACACCATCGCTTTGATACGTTCTTTTGTCGTTTCCGGCAGTTCCATTCGTTTCATGATAGAATTTTCCCTGTAATATACTTGATTTTGCACAATCGCATAACTGTAATTCTTTACATTCGGATTTGCAGGAATTTCAGAAGCTGCAGCTTCGATACTGTTATTTGTCAAAGGATTTTCGTTTCTTGTTGAAAATACATCCATACTTCCAACTTCCGTAAGTTTTGGAGTGCTACTCATTGACAACTCAACGGATGATGTCTGTATTTCATGATTTTCCCTATCTGCAAAATCTCTATTTATAAAATCTTTATTTACAAAGTCTTCCTGACTGGTAATATATGCACCTGCTTTTTTTAACTGCTCCGATAATGGTGCGGATACATCCGGCAGACATACTGCCTCTTTGCCATACGGTCCATTTAGCATTTCCATTCTGCCGAGTATCAGTTCCGGATGTTCTATAAAATAACTGTTCATTACAATTCCGACTTCATTTTGTGATATATGCACCCAATCTGGTTCTAATTCCAACATTCTCTCATGCTTTCGGAAAAATAAGATGTCGGAAGTCACTTCCGTTCCCGCATTTTCTTTAAAAGCAGTATTTGGAAGCCTTATCGCACCAATCAATTCGCCTCTTTGTGCCATTAGTTTTCTTGCAGTTGGATTTCTTTTATCCATCGTGGACTTTGATGTGATAAATGCTGCAATTCCATTTGGTTTGACCTTATCCAGACTTTTTACCAAAAAGTAATCATGTACGGAAAGATTATATTTATCGTATTCTTTATCAGAAACTTTATACTGTCCAAATGGAACATTACCGATTGCCATATCGAAGAAATCATTTGGAAAATTTGTTTTTTCAAATCCTAAAATTCGAATATCGGCATTCGGATAAAGCTGTTTTGCAATACGTCCGCTAATAGCATCCAGTTCCACACCATAAAGTCTGCTCTGTCGCATCTGTTCTGGCAACATACCAAAGAAATGCCCTGTTCCCATGGCAGGTTCTAAAATGGTTCCATTTGAAAATCCCATCCCAGTAATCACATCATAAATTCCCTGTATAATAACCGGACTTGTATAGTGTGCATTTAAGGTACTTTCTCTTGCAGAAGCATATTCTTCCGGCGATAACAGATTTTTTAATTCCTGATACTCCTTATGCCAGTTTACATTTCCAAGTTTAAATACATCCGACAGACCACCCCAACCCACATATTTTTCCAAAATTTCCTGTTCCTCCGGTGTGGCGATACGCTGCTCTGCTTCGATACTTTTCAAGGTACGAATTGCTTCCATATTTTGATGAAATTTTTCTTTTGGTGCAAATCCTCTTGGAGAAGTTTCTACTTCCGATGTAATGTGAAAATTTACTGCTTTGGGTTCAGATGTATCTTGTAAAGACGCAGACGATAAGGAAGATGTTTGATTTACACTATCTGTTGTTTGCACGTCCTTTAAATTTTCTGTTTGAATTACGGATGAAAATAGCAAATTTTCTTCTGTATTGTCTGGATGACTTTCTTGTTCCAAAGAATGTAATGCTAAAAGGCTATCCTTTTCTTTCTGATCATTTGTTACAGATGTTTGTAAAAGTTCCTGTTCATTTAATTCTTCTGCAAAATCAATCGCTTCG
>CALAST010000002.1 GCA_937889225.1 uncultured Lachnobacterium sp.
AATGGATTTTTACTTGCAAAATTCACGTTTTCATACGTACTTAGCAGTAAATGCTAAGTACTGTGTGTACAGTAACTAATTTTTAACTAAATCAAGAAAGGTTTTATGTTAAGTGCAAATTTGTAAACAATAGAGGAATAGTTTGTATGGAAGAAAATTACACATACATAGTACGTTGCAAAGATAACAGCCTGTATGTGGGCTGGACGAATAATCTGGAAAAACGTATGAAAGCACATAATGAGGGAAAAGGGGCAAAATACACAAAACCTCGCAGACCCGTCAAATTGGTTTATTATGAAGTGTTTGCGACAAAACAGCAAGCCATGAGTCGTGAATATCATTTGAAAAAATTAAGTCATAAAGAAAAAGAGAAACTTATTGAAAAAGATGATTATTCAGAATAAGATAATTGAAAAAGTATGAAAAGAGAAACGATAAAAAAGAAATAAAAATGAATAATTATCAACAGAAATGCAATTTAGAAAGGACATAAATGGAAACATTAAGATTTGAAGAATTAGGGTTATACCCACAAATATTAAAAGCAGTAAAAGAAATGGGGTTTGAAGAAGCAACACCGATTCAAAGTCAGGCAATTCCGGCGGTACTTAGCGGTGCAGATGTGATTGGACAGGCACAGACAGGAACTGGAAAAACAGCATCTTTTGGTATTCCGCTTCTTATGAAAGTAGACCCAAATAATAAGAAAACACAGGCAATCGTACTTTGTCCGACAAGAGAACTTGCCATTCAATGTGCAGAAGAAATTCGCAAACTGGCAAAATACTTGCATGGCATTAGAGTGCTTCCGGTATATGGCGGACAGGATATTACCAGACAGATAAAAGCATTAAAAGGTGGAGCTACCATTATCATCGGAACACCGGGTAGAGTGATGGACCACCTTCGCAGAAAAACCATTCGTTTGGATAATGTAGATACGATGGTGTTAGATGAAGCCGATGAAATGTTGAACATGGGATTCCGTGAAGATATCGAAACGATACTTTCTTATATTCCAAACGAAGAAAGACAGACCGTACTTTTTTCTGCAACGATGCCAAAGCCAATCTTAGAGATTACCAGACAATACCAAACGAATGCAATTACCATTAAGGTGACCAAAAAAGAATTAACCGTTCCAAGCATTGACCAGTATTATTACGATATCCGCAGAAATGACAAAATGGATGTATTGTGCCGCCTTATGGATTTTTATAATCCAAAGTTGTCACTTGTATTCTGCAATACCAAACGAATGGTAGATGAGCTTGCTTTTGAGCTGACCAGCCGTGGTTATGCTGCAGAAGCCATTCATGGAGATATGAAACAGGCACAAAGAGACCGTGTGATGAAAAATTTCCGTAGCGGAAAGACCGATATTCTCATTGCCACAGACGTAGCTGCACGAGGTATTGACGTAGATGATGTAGAAGCTGTATTTAATTACGATTTACCACAGGATAACGAATATTATGTGCACCGTATCGGACGTACCGGACGTGCGGGCAGAACCGGTCGTGCATTTAACTTTATTCGTGGAAAAGAAGTATATCGATTAAAAGAAATTCAAAGATATTGCAAAACCAAGATTTACGCACAGCCAATTCCATCTGCACATGATGTAGAACAGATTAAGGCAGAAAAAATCTTAGACCGTATTGGTGAAATTATTGATGATGTAAAATTAAATGATATGATTGATATCATTGACCGTGTGGTAAACACTACAGATTATACCGCAACTGATATTGCAGCAGCCTTTTTAAAACAGGCAATTGGCGGAATTGAGCTTTCCAAGGAAGAACGCGATTTGGAAGAAGCTTTTGGAGAAGATACGGGAGCAGAAGAAGGCATGGTACGTCTGTTTATCAATGTAGGTAAAAAAGACCGTATTCGCCCGGGCGATATTTTAGGTGCAGTTGCAGGTGAAGCAAAAATTTCTGGAAAACTTGTCGGTGCAATTGATATGTATGACAATTACACTTTTGTGGAAGTACCAAAAGAACATGGAAAAGATGTATTAAAAGCTATGAAAAATGCAAAAATCAAAGGAAAATCCATCAATATTGAGCCGGCTAATCGTAAGTAATATAACGTGAGTTTGATAAAGATATTTATATAAAAACAAAGAAATGGTCAGAGAACATATTTTCGTATGATTTCTTAATAAAATCTTAATCCGTTAGGGCATTGGATATTCATTATTAATTCGCTACAATAGAGTCATGATAAATCATGATTTTATTGTAGCTTTTTTTAAAAAAATTACTCTGGAGGAACTGTTATGTACAACATATTAGTATGTGATGATGAAAAGGATATCGTATCCGCTTTAAAAATATACTTAACTAGTGAAGGTTATCAGGTGTTTGAGGCATTTAATGGAAAAGAAGCCATAGAACTGGTAAAAACAAAAGAAATTCATCTGGTACTTATGGATATTATGATGCCAATACTCGATGGAATTAGTGCAATGGTGGAAATTCGCAAAATCTCAAATGTACCGGTCATTTTGCTTACCGCAAAAAGCGAAGACACGGATAAAGTATTAGGCTTAAATGTCGGAGCAGATGATTATGTAACAAAGCCATTTAATCCCGTAGAATTGCAGGCAAGAGTCAAATCGCAGCTTCGTCGTTATATGCAGCTTGGAAGCGGAACTCTTTCTGTAGGAAAAACCCGAATGGGTGGCATTGAATTAGATGATAAGGCAAAAGAAGTGACATTAGATGGGGAAAAAGTAAACCTTACCCGAACAGAATATGATATTTTAAAACTCCTTATGGAACATCCCGGGGAAGTGTTTTCTCCAAACCGCATTTATGAATTGGTTTGGAAAGATAATCCATACGGCACAGAGAATACGGTAGCCGTACATATTCGTCATTTAAGGGAAAAAATTGAATATAATCCGCAAGAACCACGCTACTTAAAAGTCGTTTGGGGACGCGGCTATAAAATGGAAGGAGACTGATTATGAGTCAAAAAGTGCTTCGTATAACAGGGAGAATCGCAGCATATTTACTTTGTGCCATTTCAGCAATTGCATTTTGTTTATCGGTGCTTGGCATGATATTTTTTGCAGAAAGCCAAAGTAAAAAAGAAGTATTGGAACGGGGATATAAAAATATTGCCGGAAATTATTCTGCGGAAGCTATGCATTATTTTTTCGATGGTGATATGGAAGGGTTGGCAGAAGCTTTTGAAGATGTTGGTTTTCGGTTTTCCATTGTAAAATTGGGAACGAAGGAAGAAGCGGAACAAATTGTTTTCAGCAATGCTTCGGAAAACGCAACATTTACGTTTCAACATCGGTTTTACAGCAACTACCCAAACTATAATACCGGAAACCTTTTGAGCAGTATCAATTATTATGAAGCACAAAAAGGCCATTATACGGAAACAACCTATATTTATTCCTATGTGTTTGATGCAAATAAAGGCATTTTTTATGCGGAAACGCCAAGAGGATTTTTTGAAGTCAAATATATAGATGTAAGCCACGATGATGTAATTTATGATTATAAATTGCAGGAGATAGATGGAAAACGCTGTTATTATAATAATTATTATGAATTAATGTTAGATACCACAAAAATTTCCGAATGGGAATGGGTACGAATGGGCAATGAAGAGTGTCTGTATGCGGGGGATTATGAAATTAAAAATGACTCTGCAGGGATAGAAGCAGAGCTTTTTAGTGGAGAATTTTCCATCAATGACGATGAAATCTATTATACAATTGTGGATAACACGCAATATATGGTATACAGTTATGTAGAGCTGGAAACTACCGACCAACCGGGTCTTTTTATGGAATGGAAAAGACTTGTAGATTCGCTCTATGCGATGGAAGATGATGTTGAGAAGATACAGATTACAAGTCTGATTTGCTTTGTGGCAGGATTTATCTGGTTGATTTACAGCACAAAAGGAACGCGTGAAACGCTCACTTTGACACAGAAAATACCGGTATTTACCTATGCAACTGCAATTTGCTGTATAGAAGTTGGGTTAGGAGTATTATTTCTTGGCTGTGCAAAGGATGCAGGACAGTATTCGTATCTTACATTTCGGACATATGTTACCATATTGATGGAAATTGCAACAGTTATGGTCTTAATAGCGTTGCTTTTCCTTACCAATATGACAGCAAGGCTCAAAGCAAAAAGTTTTTGGCGTTATAGCGAATTTTATTATATGCTGATACCATTTGCATGGGTAAGGAAAAAATGGAATACATTTTATGAGAGTTTGCAAAGAAACAGTTCGCTTGTAGGAAAAGCATCCGTTATTATTACGATTGTTTTTACTATAGAGTTTAGCGTTTTATTGCATGTGGATTATTGTGAAAATGTCATGCCGTTTTTCCTCTTATATAAACTAATCGAAATTCCATTAACTATTGTTTTATTAATTCAGATGAATACGCTGCAAAGTGGAGCGAAGCGAGTTGCATCCGGAAACCTGACAGAACCAATTGATACGAAGAAAATGTTTTGGGAGTTTAAAAAACATGGAGAATACATTAATAAGTCAGGAGAAGGCATTTCTTTTGCGGTAGAAGAACGCATGAAAAGCGAGCGTTTGAAAACAGAGTTGATTACGAATGTTTCCCATGACATTAAAACTCCATTAACTTCTATTATTAATTATGTAGATTTAATAAAAAAACAAAATATCACAGATGAGACGTTGCTTGAATACATTGATGTATTAGACCGCCAATCTGCAAGACTCAAAAAACTGATTGAAGATTTAATGGAAGCCTCCAAAGCCTCTACAGGCAATCTTACCTGCAATATGGAAGATTGTAATC
Organism: uncultured Lachnobacterium sp.; assembly: GCA_937889225.1. GTDB lineage: Bacteria > Bacillota > Clostridia > Lachnospirales > Lachnospiraceae > Roseburia. The sequence goes on from CALAST010000002.1 coordinate 4,826, forward strand.
TGGATGTCTTTTTAAGTCAGCTTATGGGCGAATTTGAAGAAAAATTAAATCATGTGGGATTAGAAGTCGTTATGACGAAACCCGAAGAAGTGGTTTATATTCAAGCGGATGGAAGACACTTGTGGCGAATTATGGAAAACCTTATGAATAATATCTACAAGTACAGTTTGCCGCAAAGCCGCGTTTATATCAATGTAGAGAAAAATGGTGAGATGGTGACACTTATCTTTAAAAACATTTCCAAATCACAGCTTAATATTTCAAGTGATGAACTTATGGAACGATTTGTTCGTGGAGACAGTTCCAGAAATACCGAAGGAAACGGGCTTGGACTTTCCATAGCTCAAAGTCTTGCCGAATTGATTAGCGGAACGATGAAGTTGGATATTGATGGTGATTTATTTAAGGTGACATTGCAGTTTATGGCAGTCGAAAAGAAAGAGGAATATAGTTGGAGCAGTAACTCAACAAAGAAAGAAAAAAGTAGTAAGTCTGCTTCTGATAACGATAAAAGGGAAACTGAAGATAATTGGAAGAATGCCTTGAATAATGAAACAATAACTACTATGGAAAAGAATTTTGAATATGATTTGGATAACGCTCAAACAGACAATAGAGATATTTCAGAAGATAAGGCTATGGATGCACAAATAAAAGAGCTGAAATAAAGCGAAATCCGGCTTAGTATATGAGTTGTAAAAATGAATATGAAAAACGAATAAAATCTCTGTGTAAAAGCAGGGATTTTATTCATTAAATAACAATAGTTGAAAAAACGATTGGAGTGTGATAAAATACACCTCGGAAAGTACCCATGACAGGGTGGCAACCTCCTGAAACTATGAAACCGATTTATCGGAATACATAGGAGAGGGGGTGACGCAAATGACATCGTATGAAATTATTTCCGTAATTTTAGACATTGCATCATTATTGATTGCAAATGGAATGTTTCTAATTGCGTTGCTTACATTTCTGGATAAGAAAAATAAGCGAAAATAAAAAATGCCTATCCTGTCTGCAAACAGAATAGGCGGGTGTCTGTAAAGACATCTGTAAACTCATTCAGGAGCATCCACTTTGGAGTGGGTGCTTTCTTTGATTACACTATATCATAATTTAGAAATCATTTCAAGGAGTAATTATGGAAAAAAGAAAAACAAAAAAAGACATAACAGGAATATGCTGTATAGGCATGATAGTTCTATGCACAGTATGTTTTAGTGCTTGTGGAAAGAATGTTGGCACAAAAGATACTTCTGTGGATAATATTGCATCTTCCATAGAAGGAACGCAGTATGAAACAGAAATAACACAGCAACAGACAGAGCATACAAATAATGCGACAGAAGAAATAGAGCCGGATTTGCACGAATACGATTTTACGGTATGTTTTGGTGGCGATATCAGTTTGGATGAATCAGCAGTAACGACAGACAGGCTTGACAATAGCGAAAATGGAATCTACGACTGTATTTCCCCGGAATTGATTGCAATTATGCAGCAAGCAGATTTGATGTGCCTGAATAATGAATTTACCTATAGCACAAATGGCAGTCCTATGGAGGGGAAAGCCTATACGTTTCGTGCACATCCAAACCGTGTAGGAGTTTTACAGGAAATGGGTGTAGATATTGTTTTGCTTGCGAATAACCATGTATACGATTATGGCAGACAAGCAATGCTGGATACGTTTGAAACATTAGAAAATGCAGAGATTGATTATTTTGGTGCAGGGGAAAATTTAGAAGAGGCAATGAAACCGGTCTATTATGAAATTGATGGAAAAAAGATTGCCTTTGTAGGAGCTTCCCGTGCAGAAAAATATAAAATGACACCGCAAGCAACCGAGGACAGTCCGGGGATTTTACGTTGTTATGACACAGAGCTGTTTTTGGAAGTTATCAAAGAAGCGGATGCCAATGCAGATTTTGTCATTGCAAATGTGCATTGGGGAACAGAATACAGTTATGATTTAGAAGATGTTCAGCTTACTACAGGGAAAGCGTATTTGGATGCAGGTGCGGACATTATTGTAGGTGGTCATTCGCATTGTTTGCAGGGCATGGAATATTATGATGGAAAGCCAATTCTTTATAGTTTGGGCAATTATTGGTTTAATGGAAAAACGCTAGATAGTATGTTAGTTGAACTGCATTTCTATGGAAATGATTTGGAGCAAAATTTAGAAGTATCCGTCATTCCGGCAATTCAAAGTGAAGCTAGAACTCGCATTGTAACAGATTTGGAAGAACAGGAAAGAATTTATTCATTTTTGGAAGATATTTCTATTAATGTAGAGATTGATGAATTTGGAGTTGTGAGAGAAACGGAATAAAATGTGGGAATGATAATTGACTTTTTAGAGAACGTATTTTCTAATCAGTATAGAAGGCATGAAGATATTGGCTGTCTTCATACCTAGCGGAAACAAGTTGTATTTATAACAAAGTTATAAACCAAGCAGGCTATCCCCTATTGCCGTAGGAGATAGCCATTTTTCTTGCATATTGTATAAACCTGAAAAATTGATTACAGAATATTGAATCTTTCAGGTTTATGTATATTTTATGTTTTTTCCTTGAATAATACACCTATTATACGTTATCATAAAAAACAAAATGTATTGGATATATGGGGGTAAAAAATGAATAGGAAATTGAGAGAACTTCTTAAGGGTGTGGAAATCAGGACGTTTTGTATCTTTTCGGTGGCACTATTGTTTAGTATTGTTCCGTTTTTGGACACACCGCAAAATATTATGGATGGGATGTATAAAATCATCATTTCCAGAGATATTTTGATTACGGATTATTTTGCATTAGTGGGCTATGGTGCTGCATTTTTAAATGCAGGTTTAATGATGTTAATTGCAATGGGCTTAATTGCAGTATCAGAATTGCCATACACCGGATTAACATTGGCTTCGGTTTTTATCAGTCTTGGCTTCGGATTATGGGGAAAAAATCCGGTGAATATGCTGCCGATTGTATTAGGTACATTTCTTTATGCAAAGATACATAAACTAAAATTTACAAAGTATACGTATACTTCCATTTTTGCAGGTTGTTTATCGCCATTTGTAACAGAGTTTGTGTATATTTTGCCGTTTTCGCTGGAAATAAATATTTTGTGTGCATTGTTGTTAGGCGTGGGAATGGGCTTTGCGATTGCACCTCTTGCAACACATACAACATCCGTGCATATGGGATACAGTTTATTTAATGTTGGATTTGCCGGAGGTACATTAGGCTTTATTGTATACAGTTTGGTAAAATCCTTGGGAATGACAACGGAAACGGTTTTCATTTGGCAGGAAGGCATTCCGCCTGTACTTGCAATAGGTCTGTTTTTATATTTCTTAGCCACATTTTTATTTGGCTTTTGGTTGGAAGAATATAAAATTTCAGGATTATTTAAAATTATGCGTCATCCGGGACGTACCGTTACGGATTTTGTTATGTTAGATGGACGTGGAAATACTTTGATGAATATGGCAATTATGGGTATTATTTGTGAAGTATTCATTATTGCTATTGGAGGTGACTTATCCGGTCCTGTGTTAGGGTGTATCTTAACAGTATTTGGATTTTCCGCATTTGGTGCACATCCGAAAAATTATCTTCCGGTATTAGGCGGTGTTGTACTTGCGACTGTTTTTATGACACCGGAGATTTCACAGCCGGCAATGCAGATTGCAGCTATGCTTGTAGTTGGAATTGCACCGATTGCAGGGGAATTTGGTGTAGTAGCAGGAATCTTTTCCGGAATCGTGCACGTAGCGGTGGTATGTTGTACAGGTGCATTTTATGGAGGACTAAATCTGTATAACAATGGATTTAGTGCAGGTTGGGTAGCCATTTTTATGGTTCCAATTTTAGAAAGCTTTATGGAACGTTTTAAAAAGAAGAAAAAAGTGTAAATGAAAAGTTCTTGCATTTAGAAATATAATGTATAAAATGACAGATAGGGGACTGATTATATAGAAAAGAGGTTATGAATTTTATTAAAATTTTTGGTTAAATTGAAAGGAGGATGTTTGGTTATGATACACGAAGAAAAGAAAGTTGCAAAAATCATTGAAGAACTGGCCATGTATTTTTTCTCGATTGGTGCAAATACTGTCAGTTCCAAGATTGAAAAACAAGAGGAGAATGTAAAAATTACATTTCGTGCTGACTATTTACCGGAATATGAGGAAGATATTCAGTATTTGGAGGAATGTTTGGGAAATGAACAACGCAATGCAGGTATGGAAGATGTGTATTGGGAACTGGTAGGTTCAGGAGACCCGGGAGAAAGCAGTCAGTTGTTGCTTTTAGCAATGCTAGTGGATTCATATGAGATTCATAAATTTGAAAATGAGATAGAATTGCATTTATATAAGAAACGTACTGATATATAATTGACATATACAACAAGATAGTCAAAGTTATGAACGTTTTCGTTTTGTAACGTTTAAAGTCTGTAAAAATCGATGTAAAATTTGCTTCGCAAATGGATTTTTACCTGTTATATTTACATTTTCCACGTATTTAGCAGTAAATACTAAGTACGGTGTGAATAGTAACAAAAAAGTTAATTTTCAGACCCATGCCAAGCAAGCCAAAAAATAACTTGTATGATTCATAGAGTTACATATGCTTGAATTTAGGTGGGTTTAATAGTATAATAAAATAAAAGTAATATCTTAATAAGGAAGAAACAGTAACTATTCAAAACTGAAATTTGTAATTAGAAAGTTTTTGAATAGTTATCATAAAAATTAACTAAGGGGGTATTTACCAATGATTTCTTGGAACAATTTAGATACGACAAGTGCGTATCAGGAACTTTTAGACGCTGATGTTGTAAATCTTGCAGAAGTTATGGCAGGAGAAAACGGAGCAGAACGTGTGAAAAAATACAGCGTTCCTATGGCAGAAGGACTTGCTTTCAACTATGCATCAAAACAGGTTGATGACAAAGTATTAGACATCCTTGCAAAATTAGCAAAAGAAACACAGCTTGTAGAAAAATTTGAAACTCTTTACAACGGTGCAGTTGTAAACACAGGTGAAAAACGTCTTGTACTTCATCACATGACACGCGGACAGTTAGGCGAAGCTGTTTTAGCAGATGGCGTTGACAAACGCACATTCTACACAAATCAGCAGAGTGCAATCGCAGAATTTGCAAACAAAGTACATAATGGTGAAATTACAAACGCAGCAGGCGAAAAATTCACAACCGTTGTTCAGATTGGTATCGGTGGAAGTGACCTCGGACCACGTGCTATGTATTTAGCACTTGAAAACTGGGCAAAAGTAAACAATACACTTAAAATGGAAGCAAAATTCATCAGTAATGTAGACCCTGATGATGCAGCAGGCGTATTAGCTACTATCGATGTAGAACATTCTATTTTTGTACTTGTTTCAAAATCCGGTACAACACTTGAAACATTAACAAACGAATCTTTTGTAAAAGATGCATTAAAGAACGCAGGATTAGACGCTTCGAAACACATGATTGCTGTTACAAGTGAAACATCTCCACTCGCTAAGAGCGATGACTATTTAGCAGCTTTCTTTATGGATGACTATATTGGTGGACGTTTCTCTTCTACTTCCGCAGTAGGTGGTGCAGTATTATCACTTGCATTCGGACCGGAAGTATTTGCACAGTTCTTAGACGGTGCAGCAGAAGCAGACAAACTTGCAAAAAATGAAGATTTACTTGCAAACCCTGCAATGTTAGACGCATTAATTGGTGTTTACGAACGCAATATTTTAGGATACCAGAATACAGCAGTATTGCCATATTCACAGGCATTAAGCCGTTTCCCTGCACATTTACAGCAGCTTGATATGGAATCTAACGGAAAATCCGTAAACCGTTTTGGTGAACCTGTAGATTACCCAACAGGTCCTGTTATTTTCGGTGAACCGGGAACAAACGGACAGCATTCTTTCTATCAGTTGTTACATCAGGGAACAGACATCGTGCCACTTCAGTTCGTTGGATTTAAAAACAACCAGATGGGCAGAGATGTTGTGATTCAGGACAGCACAAGTCAGCAGAAATTATGTGCAAACGTAGTTGCTCAGATTGTAGCATTTGCATGTGGCAAAGAAGACGAAGACCGCAACAAATATTTCGAAGGCGGACGTCCATCCAGCATTATCGTAGGTGACAAACTTACTCCAAGTGCACTTGGCTCACTCCTTTCACACTTCGAAAACAAGATTATGTTCCAGGGCTTTGCATGGAATGTAAACAGCTTCGACCAGGAAGGCGTACAGCTTGGTAAAGTATTAGCAAAACGTGTACTTGCTCATGAAACAGATGGTGCTTTGAAGGCGTATAGTGATTTATTAAATATTTAATGAAAAAATTTAGGGGCTGGAAAATTTTCCAGCCCCGTTTTTAGATTATTTTTCGTTATAGTGATTTTATTGTAATGAAAAGGTAGTACCGGATAAAGTATAACGGTTGCCTGAAAGTTAATTAGTTAAAAAAGAGTAACTGTTCGGTTTCTTAGGTTGAGGACAGTTATTTTTTTGTATTCTTTCCAATTTCATTAACCAAGTGAGGAAAGAACATTCGTACAGATATATTTGCTTTCTAAAGATAGTTTTATATTTAAGATTGGAAATTTGTACCAATATGATTTAGAATGTGTGGAAGAAATGTATCAGAAATATTTAGAAGAACATTAGGCTATTAATTAAAAAAGGATTTTGTGCAAAGTACAGAAAAAAAAAAGAAAAAAAGATAAATAAATGTCAAAATGCACAAAAAAATAGATGACAAAATACGACAATGGTGTTATAATTAAAAGTAACAAGATGTACGGACTTTGCTAAAATTATAAAGGGGGAATTTTTATGGCAAAATATGTAATGGCGTTGGACGCAGGTACCACCAGTAACAGATGTATTCTTTTTAATGAAAGAGGCGAAATGTGCAGCGTAGCACAAAGAGAGTTTACACAGTACTTCCCACAGCCGGGTTGGGTAGAGCATGATGCGGACGAAATTTGGGCGAGTCAGCTTGGTGTTGCGGTAGAAGCAATGAGTAAAATCGGTGCTTCCGCAGAAGACATTGCAGCAATCGGTATCACAAACCAAAGAGAAACAGCAATTGTTTGGGATAAGAATACCGGTGTACCTGTGTACCACGCAATCGTATGGCAATGCAGAAGAACTTCTGAATACTGCGATTCCTTAAAAGAAAAAGGATTAGTAGATATGTTCCGAGCAAAAACAGGCTTAGTAATTGACGCTTACTTCTCAGCTACCAAAGTAAAATGGATTCTTGACAATGTTGAGGGTGCAAGAGAAAAAGCAGAAGCGGGAGATTTGTTATTCGGTACTGTAGAAACATGGTTAATCTGGAAATTAACAAAAGGTGCTGTTCATGTAACAGACTACACAAATGCATCTCGTACCATGATGTTTAACATCAACACTTTAGAATGGGATGATGAAATTTTAGCAGAACTTAACATTCCAAAGAGTATGCTTCCGGAAGCAAAACCTTCCAGCTGTGTATATGGAGATGCAGACCCATCTTTCTTGGGCGGAGCGATTCCAATCGCAGGTGCGGCAGGTGACCAGCAAGCAGCGTTATTTGGTCAGACATGTTTTACGGCAGGCGAGGCAAAAAATACATACGGAACAGGATGTTTCTTATTAATGAACACAGGAGAAAAGCCTGTATTCTCTAAGAATGGATTATTAACAACCATCGCATGGGGAATTGATGGAAAAGTAAATTATGCATTAGAAGGTTCTATTTTCGTAGCAGGTGCAGCCGTTCAATGGTTACGTGATGAAATGAGAATCATTGATTCTTCTCCGGATTCCGAATACATGGCAAATAAAGTAAAAGACACCAACGGATGTTACGTAGTTCCGGCATTTACCGGACTTGGTGCTCCTCATTGGGACCAGTACGCAAGAGGTGCAATCGTAGGTATTACCCGTGGTGTAAACAAATATCACATTATCAGAGCAACACTTGAATCCTTAGCATATCAGGTAAATGACGTATTAAGTGCGATGGAAGCAGACTCCGGCATTAACCTTGCAGCTTTGAAAGTTGACGGTGGTGCAAGTATCAACAACTTCTTAATGCAGACACAGGCAGACATTATTAATGCTCCTGTAAACCGTCCGGTATGTGTAGAAACAACTGCTATGGGTGCTGCATATCTTGCAGGTCTTGCAGTTGGCTACTGGGAAAGCAAAGAAGAAGTTATCAAAAACTGGGCAATTGATGAAACATTCAAACCATCTATTTCAGAGGAAGAAAGAGCAGCTAAGATAAAAGGCTGGAACAAAGCTGTAGAATATGCAAAAGGCTGGGCAAAAGAAGACTAATTACGCAAAAGATAAAGGGGGAAAAAGATATGTTGCCATATATAGCAGAATTTTTAGGAACAATGTTGCTTATCATCCTTGGTGATGGTGTTGTAGCCAACGTTACATTAAACAAATCAGGTATGAAAGGTGCTGGTTCTATCCAAATCACATTGGCTTGGGGTCTTGCAGTTATGGTACCTGCATTTATCTTTGGAACAGCTTCCGGTGCTTCCTTTAACCCGGCGCTTACACTTGCACTTGCAATTGATGGAAGTTTTGACTGGGCATTAGTACCGGGATATATCGTAGCACAATTTGCAGGAGCTTTCGTAGGTGCATGTATTGTATATCTTTTATTTAAAGACCAATTTGATGCAACTCCGGAACCGGGAGCAAAATTAGGTGTATTCTCTACAGGTCCTTCTGTTTCCAATTTACCACTTAACATTTTAAGTGAGGCAGTTGGAACATTTATCTTAGTATTTGCAATTAAAGGTATCGCTCAGGTTCCAAATATTGCCGGCGGCTTAGATAAATTCTTAGTATTTGGCATTATCGTATCTATCGGTATGTCTCTTGGTGGATTGACGGGTTATGCTTTAAATCCGGCACGTGACCTTGGTCCGCGTTTAGCACATACAATCTTACCGATTAAAGGAAAAGGCGATTCAAACTGGGGATATGGTATTGTTCCGTTAGTTGGACCGATTATCGGTGCAATCGTAGCAGTATTATTATATGGAGCGATTCCTTGGTAGAAGTGAGCAGATAATTGATAATAGTTAGCAGTAAATCAAGTTGATGCTGAAATAGCATTTGTTTAACCGAATCAAGCTACAATAGTAGCTATTTGGTTATGAGCACATAGCGAACGCGGATTGCGAATATCCGCGTAACTATGGTTTTATAAATAAAATTCATTCACATTAGAATTTCTGAAAAGGAAAGGAAACAAATAAAATGTATGATGTAATTATTATTGGGGCTGGCGTTTCGGGAGCAGCTTCCGCGAGAGAGTTATCTCGTTATAAAGTAAATATTTGTGTATTGGAAAAAGAAGATGACGTTTGCTGTGGCACATCCAAAGCAAATAGTGCGATTGTACACGCAGGATATGACGCTGCAAATGGCTCTTTAATGGCAAAATTAAACGTTCGCGGAAACGAAATGATGGGAGACCTTGCAAAAGAACTCGACTTCCCATTCAAACGCAACGGCTCTCTTGTCATCTGCCGTGCAGAAGAAGATATGCCAAACTTACAGGCATTATATGAAAGAGGCGTAAAAAATGGCGTAAAAGACCTCCGCATTATTTCAAAAGAAGAAGTTTTGGAATTAGAACCAAACATCACGGATGAAGTAGTTGCAGCATTGTATGCTCCAACAGGCGGCATTGTATGTCCATTTAACATGAACATTGCATTGGCAGAAAATGCAAATGTAAACGGTGTCGAATTTAAATTCAACACAGAAGTACAGGATATCAAAAAAGTGGAAGACCACTTTGAAATTCAAACAAATAATGGTGTATATGAAACAAAATATGTGGTAAATGCAGCAGGTGTATATGCAGACAAGTTCCACAACATGGTAAGCGAAAAGAAAATCCATATCACACCAAGACGCGGTGATTACTGTCTGTTAGACAAAACAGCAGGTGACCATGTAAGCAGAACGATTTTTGCCCTTCCGGGAAAATACGGAAAAGGCATTCTCGTAACACCAACCGTACATGGCAACTTACTCCTTGGACCAACCGCACGTGATATCGAAGACAAAGAAGGCATAAACACAACCGCAGATGGCTTGGATGAAGTTATCACCAAAGCAGGACAAAACGTAAAAGACATTCCAATGCGTCAGGTTATCACTTCTTTCGCAGGCTTACGTGCACACGAAGATAACCATGAATTTATCATCGAAGAATTAGCAGACTGCAAAGGCTTTATTGACTGTGCCGGAATCGAATCACCGGGTCTTACCAGTGCTCCTGCAATCGGTGAAATGGTGGCAGACATTTTGAAAGACTTAATGGGCTTAGAAGAAAAAGAAGACTTTATCGCAACAAGAAAAGGTATCTTAAATCCGGAAGAACTTTCCATGGAAGAAAGAAAAGCACTCATCAAAGAAAAACCTGCATATGGCAACATCATTTGCCGCTGTGAAATGATTACGGAAGGCGAAATTATTGATGCCATTAGACGTCCGCTTGGAGCAAAATCCTTAGATGCGGTAAAACGCAGAACAAGAGCAGGCATGGGACGTTGTCAGGCAGGATTCTGTTCACCAAGAACCATGGAAATCCTGGCAAGGGAATTAAACGTTGACATGTCAGAAATCACAAAAACCGGCGGAGATTCCAAGATTATCGTTGGAATCAACAAAGACCGTTTATAGGAAAGAGGGGGCACATTCATGAAATCATATGATATCGTAATTGTAGGAGGCGGTCCTGCCGGACTTGCTGCTGCGGCTTCTGCAAAGGAAAACGGAATAGACAGCATTTTAATATTGGAAAGAGATAAAGAACTGGGTGGTATTTTAAATCAATGTATCCACAATGGTTTTGGTCTGCATACATTCAAAGAAGAATTGACAGGACCGGAATACGCAGGCAGATTCATTGAAAAAGTAAAAGACCTTGGCATTGAATATATGCTTAACACGATGGTAATGGATATTTCCGGTGAAAAAGTCGTTACTGCAATGAACCGCGAAGAAGGCTTGTTTGAAATTCAGGCAAAAGCGATTATCCTTGCAATGGGTTGTAGAGAACGTCCGCGTGGAGCGTTAAACACACCGGGATACCGTCCGGCCGGTATTTTCTCCGCAGGTACAGCACAAAGACTTGTAAATATGGAAGGCTACTTGCCTGGACGAGAAGTTGTTATTTTAGGTTCCGGTGATATCGGACTTATTATGGCAAGAAGAATGACCTTGGAAGGTGCAAAAGTAAAAGTGGTTGCGGAACTTATGCCATACTCCGGCGGATTAAAGAGAAATATCGTGCAATGCTTAAATGACTTTGACATTCCATTGAAATTGAGCCATACCGTCGTTGACATTGACGGCAAAGAACGTGTAAAAGGGATTACCTTAGCTCAGGTAGATGAAAGAAATAAACCAATTCCGGGAACGGAAGAATATATTCCATGTGATACCTTATTGTTATCCTGTGGTTTGATTCCGGAAAATGAGTTATCAAGAGGACTTGGCGTGGATATGGAACGTGTCACAAACGGTCCTGTTGTAAACGAAAGTCTGGAAACAAGCGTGGAAGGCGTATTTGCCTGCGGTAACGTATTGCATGTACATGACCTTGTAGACTTCGTATCCGAAGAAGCGGCAATGGCAGGTAAAAATGCAGTAAGATATATCAAAGGCGAAACAGCAAAAGAAGCTGCAAGAATTGATATCATCCCAACAGATGGAGTGCGTTACACCGTGCCAAAATATATCCGTCCGGAAAATATGGAAGACACATTGACCGTACGTTTCCGTGTTGGCGGTGTATATAAGAACTGCTACATCAGTACCTACTTCGATGACGAACGTGTTATGAGAAGAAAACGCCCTGTAGTAGCTCCGGGTGAGATGGAAGAAGTAAAACTTTCCAAAGAAAAACTTGCAGAATATCCAAACTTAAAGACAATTACCGTAAAAATCGAGGAGGCATAAGAATCATGGAAAAAAGAGAATTAATTTGTATCGGATGTCCTTTGGGATGCATGCTTACGGTAGAAATGGAAGACGGAGCCGTTGTTAATGTAACCGGAAATACCTGCCCAAGAGGAAAGACCTACGCGGAAAAAGAAGTGACCAATCCAACACGTATTGTAACTTCAACCGTAAGAGTTTTGGGCGGAGACAGACCATCTGTTTCCTGCAAGACAAAGAATGACATTCCAAAATCCAAAATTTTTGATGTTGCCCGTGCATTAAAGGATGTGGAAGCAAAAGCTCCGATTAGCATTGGTGATGTATTGGTAGAAGATGTAGCAGGTACAGGTGTACAGATTGTTGCAACTTCCCATGCAGATGCAGTATAAAAGCCCATAAAAAGCCAATAAGTAGGAATAGAAATTCCCACCGCATTGATATGTAGATGCGGTGGGAATTTCGTTTTTGTGGAAATTTCGACTATTTCAAAGCCTATTTTGGATAGATAATGAATATATTTGCATTTATGTTAATTAACTTTTCATGTTTAAGTTAACTATTTACTTGAAATAGCAAAAATAACTAAAAATTGTCAATAAATTTATATATTTATATAAAAAATAACTAAAAACTTTCTTTGCCATATGGTTGCATATATGGTATAATGTAACTATTCGATGAGTCCCAATAAAATGTAACATGAATTTAGTAAGACTTCAAAGTAAAGGAGAATGAGGAGTATGTTTGAAAAACTAAAAAATCTAAGGATTAAAAAGAGACTTACAACAAGTTCCATGATTACAGTAGCATTAGCAAGCTTAGCGTCGTTGCTTGCAGTTTTTATTGTAGTGTATGTAGTAGGACAGTATGACCATGTATTAAGTTATTATGCTTTTCCACAGGGAGATTTAGGAAGAGCTATGTCGGAATTAGCGGACATTCGAAGTGCTACGCGTGGTGTAATTGGATATGATGATGCAGAATTGGTTGAAAATATTCTTGGACAACATGACCAAGCAATTATAAATTTAGAAGAACTGTTAGAGCCGATTGAGGAATCGGTTGTTACAGATGTAGGACAGGAATCGTACAATGCAATTGTAGATGCTTTGGAAGTTTATTTAGAAATTGATGAAAAGGTCATCGAGTTAGGAACAACTTCAAATGCAGAATCCAGAAGACAGGCACAGGAATTAGCGGTGGCAGAAATGGCACCTGCGTATGAAGAAGTTTGTGCCGCATTTGATGCTTTTATGGATGCAAACATCGTATTAGGTGATGAAACACAAGATCATTTAAATACGTTGGTAAACATCTTGATTATGGGAATTGTTGTGATTATTATTATTGCTTCCGTAATTTCCATTAAGATTGGAACTATGATTGCAAATGGCATTGCAACCCCATTGCAGGAGCTTGGTGCTCGTTTACAGACATTCGCAGAAGGCGACCTTTCTTCCGAATTTCCGGAATATACATATGACGATGAAGTGGGTGATATGTTAATTTCCGTTGGCAAGACAACTGACAAACTGAAAATGGTATTTGCAGACTTACAGGATTTATTTGGAAAAATGGCAGATGGCAACTTCAATATCCATACATCTTGTGAAGAAGAATATATTGGGGAATATAATGGACTTCTTACATCAATGAGAAGAATGATTAGTCAGATTGATGCTACTTTAAAAGAAGTAAAATCTGCATCCGATATGCTATCCGTAGGTGCATCTAATTTGGCAGAAGCATCTCAAGCAATGGCAGAAGGTGCAACCGACCAGGCAGCCTCCGTTCAGCAGATGCAGGCAACCATTAATGAAATTACAACTGCATTAGAAAGAACTGTAGAAGAAAATAACGAAGCTTATACACAGGCACGTAAAGTGGCAGACCAGGCAGAAGCAAGCCGCAAGGAAATGTCTGTTATGACAGAAGCAATGGAAAGAATCAATGAAACTTCTCAGAAGATTGAAAATATCATTGGTGAAATTGAAGATATTTCCAGCCAGACAAACCTTCTATCCTTAAATGCTTCCATTGAAGCTGCCAGAGCAGGAGAAGCAGGACGAGGCTTTGCAGTAGTAGCTGACCAGATTCGAAGCCTTGCAGAACAAAGTGCAAAATCTGCGGTTAATACAAGAACATTAATCGAAGGCTCCATTCGTGAAATTGAAGTAGGAAATGAAGCAGCAGCCAGAACTTCTGACGTATTAAGCCATGTGGTTACAGCAATTCAGGAAATCGCAGAAACATCTAAACGTTTAAGCGAAACATCCGTACAGCAGGCAGAAGCAATGCAGCAGGCAGAAATGGGCATTTCCAGAATTTCCGAAGTTGTACAGTCGAACTCTGCAACAGCAGAAGAATCTTCAGCAACAAGCGAAGAATTATCCGCACAGGCAATCAATTTGGATGAATTGGTAGGCATGTTCCGGTTGAAACCATAAAGCGTCAGTTTTTATTGATGAAATTTCACGAAAAAGTAACTTTACCTTTGGTCGGGGCGGTTACTTTTTTGTGTTTCTGATAATTTCTAATAATAATGTAACAATGATATTAAGTATCATAAGTACAATAGATAATATTTGGAAATCATTCATATACATTCCCTCTGTAAAGTGGAGGGACTAACCGCCTACCGTTATGGCAACACCTTATAAAAAAGTGTAGTAGAGAAAACTAGAACAAGCAAGACAAAATTAAAAAGAAATATAAAGTATTTTTCGTAATAAAAATAAAATTTTGTGCAATTTCCCTATATTGTTAGCTTGCTAACTATACAAAATAACGAAGTTTATAGTATAGCTTGTATCTTTTATGTGATTTATGCTAAAATATTTAAATCAAGAAACTCTATATTATATAGAAAGGAAAAGGAAAATTATGGCAGTAAAAGCAAGTGATAATTTTAAGGTTTACAAAAACCCGAACGGACCAACAATAAGTACAGTAAGCCGTAAAATTATCGAAAAAGATGGGTTATATTTCAAAGATATTGATGGAAGCGGTGAAGTTTCTACAATAAATGACTGGAGACTTCCGGCAGAAGAACGTGCGAAAGCATACGCGGAACTGCTTTCCGTAGAAGAAAAAGCAGGACAGCTTTTCATTTCTGACTGGCGTATGGGTAAATATCCATCCCCACTTACTATGGGAAGCAAAGAAATTCCGGAATACACATTAGACGAATCCGGAACATTAGATGAAGCGGAACATACCGTAAAAAATATTTTCGGTGAACAGTACATTCCAGGAACATCCAAATTATTAAAAGAATGGTTTGTACGTCACATTATTTTACGTGCAAATGCAAAACCGGATGATTTAGCAGATTACATGAACCAGTTACAGGCAGTATCTGAAGAATGTGAACACTTCGTACCTGTTATGGCAGCTTCTAACTCTCGTAACGAATATGCAGAACCTGTATTTGGTATGAACGATGCTTCCGGTATTTTCGCATCATGGCCGGGAACAATGGGTATTGCAGCAGCAATCAAAGGAACTGATGACCTTGGTATCGTTGACCAGTTCTCTGATTGTATCCGTCGCTCATGGAACGCATCTAACCTTCGTAAAGGTTATATGTACATGGTAGACGTTATGACAGACCCAAGATGGCAGCGTTCTTATGGTACATTTGGTGAAGATACAGACTTAATCTGCAAGATTGCAGAACGCATGATTCCAACTGTACAGGGTAGTGAAGAAGGCGTAACAACAGATGGTGTTGCTTTAACAATGAAACACTTCCCAGGCGGCGGTGCTCGTGAAAACGGCTATGACCCACATTACAAAGCAGGACAGTGGAACGTATATGCAACTCCTGGCTCATTAGAAAAATATCACCTTCCTGGCTTCCAGAAATGTGTAGATAAAAACGCAGCAGCAATTATGCCATACTATGCAAAACCTGCAAAAGAAAAGAGTGCAGCACAGGTAGTAAATGGCAAAGAAATCGAAATGGTACCATACGGATTTGCTTACAACAAACCACTTATTGATGGTCTCCTTCGTAAAGAAATGGGCTTCAAAGGCTATATCAACTCTGATACAGGTATCGTTCACAATATGTGCTGGGGTGTTGAAATGCTCGACAAACCGGAACGTGTTGGTTTCGCAATCAACAACGCAGGTGTTGACGTAATTAGTGGTAACTTCGACCATGCATTTGCTTTAGAAGCATACAACCGTGGAAAGAACGACTACTATGATACACACGAAGTTCCGGAAGGATTCACAAAAGAACAGTTAATCCTTACAGATGACGTATTAAATCGTGCAGTAGGACGTACATTAAAAGGCATGTTCGAACTTGGATTGTTCGAAGATACCTACCGTGATGCAAAAGCAGCAGTAGAAGTAGCTTCTACACAGGCTGATTGGGACAACGCTATGGATGCACATCGTAAGAGTGTAACACTTCTTAAGAATGACAACGTATTGCCACTTACAGCAGACAAGTTAGAAGGCAAGAAAGTTTACGCAGAAGCATTCCACCAGCTTCCTGAAAAAGCAGTTGAGCTTACAAAAGGCTTAAAAGAAATGTTAGCAGATGTAACATTAACAGATGACCCTGCACAGGCAGATTATGCTATTTTAATGCTCAATCCAAAATCCGGTGCATACTTTAGTGCAACAGAAGGATATCTGGAATTAGATATTTGTGAAGGCAAAGTTGTACCAAACGTAGATGAATTCTGCCGCCCAATGAAAGAAACACATGAAGAAACTACACTTGCAGGTGCAAACCGCATTCCTGAAATCGCAGCAGCAGTTCATGCAAATGGCGGTAAAGTAATCGCAAACGTAAACGTAGTATTAGCATGGTTACTTGGAAATGTAGAACCACACGTAGACGCATTAACATTAGGATACGATACTTATCCATCTGCAACATTAGACGTATACTTCGGAAAATTCTCACCTGTTGGCAAACTTCCAATTACAATGCCACGTGGTGACGAAGTTCTTGCAGTAAACGAAGATGGTATCTGCATCAGCCCGAACGATGTACCGGGTTATGACAAAGACCAGTATATGCCGGATGAATTAAAAGACGAAAATGGAAAAGCTTATGCTTACCGTGATGCAGCAGGCAACTACTATGAAATGAACTTTGGTTTAACATATTAGGAAATAAGCATTATTTTTAGAGAATATTGTCAGACAGCGTAAAGAATCCGATTAGTGGATTTTTTACGCTGTTTGCATGAAAGAACCATATAAAACTTAAAAAGTGTAAAAAATGTCTGAAAAGGCAGAAAAAGATTGAATTATGTAAGAAAAAGTGATAATCTGTTTTTACGCAGCGAATCTGCGTGGAAAAGTTCCCATGACAGGAAATAAAAAATGCCTATCCTGTCTAGCCCACAGAATAGGCGGTGTCCGTAAGGACATTTAACCATATTCAGGAGCATCCACTTTGGAGTGGGTGCTTTTCCTATATCCATAATAACATTATTCAATTTATAATGCAATATTAATTTTACATATGGAAGTAACTATATACCTATTTTGTAATTCAAAGTAAGAAAGGAACAACTATGTTATACGAAAACAAAATCTATGATGAAGAACGTGCACTTTACGCAGTAAAAGATGCTACAGTAAAAAATTGCAAATTTGATGGACCGGCAGACGGAGAATCCGCTTTTAAAGAATGTCGCAATATCACAGTAGAAGATTGTTATTTTAATTTAAGATATCCATTTTGGCACGTAGAAGGAGCAAAAATAACCGGATGTGAAATGACAGAAAACTGTCGTGCAGCCCTTTGGTATGATAAGGATGTCGAAATTGATAACTGCAAAATGCATGGGATTAAGGCACTTCGTGAATGCAGAAATGTAGTTTTAACAAATAGTGATATTATCTCCGCAGAATATGCATGGAGAACATATGGAGTGAAAATAAGAAATACCACACTTACAGGGGAGTATCCGTTTTTTGAATGTAAAGACATGGAAATTGACGGACTTCAGATGAAAGGAAAATACTCTTTTCAATATGTAGAAAATGCAGTAATTCGAAACTCTGTATTAGATACAAAAGATGCTTTCTGGCATGCCAAAAACGTGGTAATTGAGGATTCTGTTGTCAAAGGTGAATATCTTGCATGGTATGCAGAAAACATCAAATTTGTACGATGCAAATTAATCGGAACACAGCCACTTTGCTATTGCAAAGGATTGGTTTTAGAAGATTGTACAATGGAAGGTTGTGATTTGTCTTTTGAGAGAAGTGAAGTAGAAGCAGATGTAAAAGGATATATTGACAGCGTAAAAAATCCAATTTGTGGTCATATTACGGCAGATAGTATTGGAGAGATTATTTTGGAGGAAGATGTGATTACGCTTGGAAAGTGTAAAATTAGTGGGTAAAATAAGTACAAATAAAAAATGCCTATCCTGTCTAGTCCACAGAATAGGCGGATGCCAGTATTTATTTGTTATGAAAATAAAAAAGATTTTTCCAAGAACACCTAAAGTAAAGCACAAAAGCTACCGATAAAATAAGTAAGACAGAAATTTAAAGCAAGAAAGGAGATGCTGTAATGCGTATAGATGCATATAATCAAATCTCAAAATTATATAACGTGCAGCAGTCCGTAAATACTTCCAAAACACAGCAAAATAAATTTGCTATGGGAAAAGACCAGTTATCCATTTCCCAGACAGCTCGTGATTATCAGGTAGCAAAGAATGCAGTATCAGAAACTTCTGATATTCGTGAAGATAAAATTGCAAAATTAAGAGAAAGAATTCAGGCAGGAAACTATTCTGTAGACCCTGCAAGTTTTGCAAATAAACTGTTAGAAAGCTACAACAGCGTGGCATTTTAGAAATGAGGGTTATTAGTGGCTAGTTTAGTAGAAGAGCTCGTAAATATATTAAATAAAGAACAGGTTCTTTATGATGAATTGACGGAAATATGCAAAAAAAAGACTCAAATTATTGTTGCGGCAGATATTCCTGCATTAGAAGCATTGACCGTAATAGAACAGGAAAAAACGGACGAGCTTCTTTCTTATAGCAATAAACAGATACAGATTTTGACAGATATCAAAAATGTGCTTGGAAAAGTAGAAGACAAAATAACCGTAACTACTTTGATTGGCTTTCTTGGCAGCCAGCCGGAAGTGCAAAAAAAACTTACGATTGCAAGAGATAATCTTGTTGCATCTGCCAAAAAGATGCAGACAATCAATGCTCAGAACGAAATTCTTCTTAAGCAGGCAATTGAAATGACGGAGTTTGATATTACGCTGTTTAAGAGTATGCGGCAAGCACCTCAAACTGCAAATTATAATAAGAATGCCCTCAATACAGGCACAATTTTAGGTGGCAGCATCTTTGAAGCCAAACAGTAATTAGGGAGGAACAAAAATGGCAAACGGATTTGGTGGATTGTACATTGGTACATCCGGTTTGCAAAGTGCACAGAATGCACTAAATACGACAGCAAACAACCTGGCTAACGTGAATACCACAGGGTATGTCCGTCAACAGGTTGTTTTTACAGATGGAAAATATGATAAATTAAAACTGCCAACGCAAATGACAAACGTGCAGCAGGCAGGTTTAGGAGTATCCATTGGTGATGTAGTTCACGCAAGGGATATTTTTTTAGATAAAGCATATCGTGTGGAAAACGGACGTAAGGCTTTCTATGAAACATGTTATGAAGTAACAACCTATGTAGAAGACATGTTTCAGGAATTAGATGGTGAGCAATTCAAGGAAAGCGTAGAAGATTTATGGATTGCTTTTCAAGAATTAGCAAAAGCACCGGCAGATTCCGTAAACCAGAATCTCGTTGTGCAGAAGGCAGAATTGATTATTAGCCGTACACAGACAATTTATGGCGATTTGCAAAGCTATCAGAATAACTTAAATTCCCAGATTATAGATGATGTAAATAAAGTAAATGAAATGGGCGACCGTATTTTTGAACTCGGCTTGGAAATTCAAAAAGTAGAAGCCAATGGCAAAGAAACAGCCATGACAGCAAGAGATGAAAGAGATAAGCTTTTAGACGAACTGGCAGCATATACAAACATTGACATTATGGAAAGTGCAACAGGATTTGTAACCATTACAATTGACGGTGTGGAATTTGTTTCAGAAAGTAAATGTCAGCATATGGATGTTTATGTAGAAGAAGCAACCGGTTTTTCCACGCCATGTTGGCCGCAGCTTTCCGATACAGAAAATGGACAATATGTACCGGTATATCGAACAGATGGCATTATTTCCGCAGAGGCAAACACGGATATTGGTTCCATTAAAGCAAAATTGATTCTTCGTGGTGCAGATTATGGAAGCTATGATGATTTATTGACAGAGGAAGCGTATGCAAAAGTAGAAGACTGTACGCTTATGGAAACACAGGCACAGATTGATTTATTGTTCCATCAGATTATTACGACGATGAACGACATATTCTGTCCTAATATAGAAAGTACATTAACCCAAAATATTACAGATGCTAATGGAAATGTTTTAGAAGCAGGCACTACCATAAAGATTTTAGATAAAGAAAATTGTGCAGTTGGAGCAGATGGCGAACTTCCACCACGTGAATTATTCGAGCGTATGGGAATGGAACGTTATACAGAATATACCGATGAAGCAGGTAATGTTTATTATGTGTATAATGAAGAAGACCTGTCCAATACAAATAGTATTTACGGTGTAGGCAATATTAAAGTAAATGATGAAATTTCCAAACAGGTAACATTATTGCCGGCATTTACACAAAATGGAGCCGTAGATATGAAATTGGGGGAAGAACTTGCGGCAAAATGGAATGTTGCAAGTATGACCATTAATCCGTATGACTTGTATCCATGTACCTTCCAAGGATTTTATGACAAAATGATTTCTGAATTGGGAACAGTGGGAAATACGTATTATTCAGCATCGGAAACAATGGCAAATACGGTAACATCCATTGATAATAGCCGGGCACAAATTATGGGCGTTTCTAGCGATGAAGAATTAACAAAAATGATTAAATACCAATCAGCATACAATGCAGCAAGCCGTTATATTACAGTTGTAAGCCAAATGACAGAGCTGATTGTAACCGGTTTAATGTAATGATACTATAATTTTAGAAAGGATACGATTTATGCCTTCACAGTTTTTTGGATTGAACATAGGAATGAATGCATTAAGTGCATTTCAGGCAGCGATTTCAACAACTGCAAACAACATAGCGAATGTTCAGACCGAAGGCTATTCCCGTCAGACAACGACGCTTCAGGCAAGTGCGGCACTTCGTGTATACGCAAAATACGGAAGTACCGGTACAGGTGTGGAAGCAACGGAAATTAAGCAGGAACGAGACCTTTATTACGATACCAAATACTGGGAGAATCAATCCAGTATTGGATATTTTGAACAAAAGCTTTATTATTTAAACCAAGTGGAAAATATATTTGCCGATGATGGTGTTCAGGAAGGTTTTTCCACAATTTTTAACAGAGTATTCAATTCTTTGGATACATTAAATGGTGGCAATGCACATGACGAAAGTGTGCGCAACCAGTTTATTCACGATGCACAGAGCCTTTGTACCTATTTTAACTCTGTTGCAGGTGCATTGACAGAATTGCAAAAAGACTGCAATGAAGAAATTTTAAATGCAACAAAACAGATTAATATTATTGCGGAAAAAATATCTCTTTTAAATAAAGAAATTAATCGTTTGGAATTAGATGGCGGCTATGCAAATGAGCTGCGAGATAAGAGAGCGCTTTTGGTAGACGAATTATCTGCGATGGTAAACGTAGAAACAAAAGAATACGAAGTTGCCAACTCTTATGGTGAAAACCTTGGGGGTACAAACTATCTTGTTATGATTAACGGACAAATACTTGTAGATGGTGGCGAATATCGTACTTTACAATGTGAGTCGAGTGATTACAAACGCCATCAGACAGATGCGGAAGGCATGTATACAATTGTTTGGTCCGATACGGGCGGTGATTTTGCTGCAACAACAGAAAGTGCAAGCGGCTCTTTAAAAGCATTGTTCGACCTACGAGATGGAAACAATGCTGATAACCTAAAAGGAACAGCAAAAGACCTCGTAAAAGACGAAAATGGCGAATACACAACGCTTACTATTACAGGGCTTTCTAATAACAATATCAATGCACTCAATATTCCGGCAGAAGGAAGACTCAAAGTAAGCAACACATATGTTGTATATGACAGTTGGGAAGCCAAACTCGATGAAGATGGAAATATTACAGAAATTACATTTTCATTTAAAGAACCGTTAAATGCCTTGGTAGCAGAAAAATCAAGCGGCTGTACCGTAGAAATTGGAAAAAGCGTAGATGCAATGGGTATTCCATACTATCAAAATCAGATGAGTGAGTTTTTAAGAAACTTTACCGAAATGTTTAATGACATCCAAAAACAAGGTGAAACCTTAGATGGTAATCAGATGGGTTCGTTCTTTGTTGCAAAAACGGGAACGGAAGCCTTGTATGAGTTTGATGCATGGGGAGCAGTGGATGAAAATGGTGAAGCAGTAGAAGAACCTGTTACCATATCCTCTCATGGAGACAGCTACTATCAGCTTACTGCACAAAATATACAGGTAAATGATGTTTCCCTCAAAGACCCAACTTACTTTTCTACCACAAAAGATATCACAAATGGGGCAGATAAGGTGGACCTTTTGGATGAGCTTCAAGCACTTCAAGAAGATGTCACGATGTACCGTGGAGCAAATGCCGGTTCATTTTTGGAAGTAATGTTATCCGATATTGCAGTAGACACAGAAAAAACAGAAATTTATTATAATAATTATTTTAATATGAATACTGTAATTACAAATCAGAGAATGTCCGTATCGGGCGTAGATGAAGATGAAGAAGCACTCAATTTGGTAAAATTCCAAAATGCGTATAACCTGTCATCCAAAATCGTATCTGTTTTAAATGAAATTTATGATAAATTAATTAATCAAACAGGTGTTACGTAAAAGGAAAAGTTGCCGATATATATAGCAGATAAGAAAACCTTATCTGCTATATTTTTGTTTATAAGCAGAAAGTATGGAAAATTATAAATTAGGTACAAGGAAGTACGTTTAGGAGGAAAACATGCGTATTACCAACAACATGATTACCAGAAATACGAAGTCGAATATCAATTCGAATAAGTTGCTGGTAGATAAGTACAACACGCAGATGACTACGCAGAAAAAGATTTCTAAAGCCTCAGAAAATCCGGTTATTGCGATTCGTTCTCTGCGTTTGTCTACGACCATGACACATATTACACAATATGTAGATAACAATATTCCAGATGCAAGTGCATGGATGGATGTAACCGAAACCGCACTTACGAATATGACAGGGCTTTTGACGGATATTCGTACCCATTGTGTAAACGGTTCGACAGATACATTGACATCGGATGACAGACAGACTATCTTAGAAAGCTTAAAAGCATTATCCGAACAGATTTATACGGAAGGCAATGCAGACTATGCCGGAAAAACCGTATTTACCGGCTACAGAACATCATCCAATCTGACATTTGACACCGATGAACCGGAAACGGAATACCAGATTACGCAAAAATTCAGTTTTGAAGATTTAGAAGAAAAACGTTACTATACCGGTACCGTTCAAGTGCCGGAAGCACTTACGGATTCCACAACAAATTGCGAAACAAAGATTTCTGAGAATACATATGAAAGAATCCGTTTGGCATATAATGGAGATACCGAGTTGTTGAATGCATCCTATACGTATACATATATGGATGCAGATGGCAAAGAACAGGAAATGAAAATTTCCTTGGGAGGTTCAACAGTTAGTAAGGGAGACAACGAAATCGTTGATGGAGATGGTAACGCAATCATTGGCAAAGATGGCAATCCGGCAAAATTCCAAGTGTTTGAAACAGAAGAAGATTGGGAAGCTGCAAACGGTGAAAAAATTATAGGTGATGATGATATCATATATATTGAAAGCACCGGGGAATTTATTTTTGGGAAAAATGTAGCTAATAATGTATCTGATAAAAAAGCAGAATTTAATATTGAATATACCAAACAAGGGTTTGATAAAGGTGAACTTCGACCGGAATATTATTATGATTGTATTGATGTTACGGATGACGATGCTTCCAAACATGTAGCCTACACGAAAGAAAATCAAGATATTAATTACACAATTGCAAGCAATACCACAATCACGATTAACACACAAGCAAGTAATGTATTTAGTACAGACATTCTTAGAGATGTAAACGAGCTTGTTCGTGTATTGGAAAAAGCAATTAACGCAAGTGATAAAGTAGATAAAATCAAAAGCATGATGACAGAATCACAGTATGTCGACGCTGAATCGCAGGAAAAATTGCAAACATATTTGGATGCAGCCCAAAAGGAATTGGATTATGCGGAAGATAATGTGCAAAAGACGTATGAGCATTGCATTAGTCGATTTGATGGATATTTGGAAACTGTAGATATTGCAGTTACCAACGTCGGAAGCATAAAAAATCGTCTGACAATGACACAGACAAGAGTAGAAAATCAGCAGATGACGATTGAAGAATTAAAATCAAGTAATGAAGACAGAGATATTTCTGATATTATTATCGATTACTATGCGGCTTATAATGCATATCAGTCATCATTGACTGCAGCAGGAAAATTAGGGCAGACTTCATTGTTGAATTATATTCAATAAATATGAAAGATAAAAATTACGCAAACGTCGGAGACGTAGGAGGAATAGACCATGAAGGTGGAAACAAGAGTATTTGGTGCAATCGAAATTGAGGAAGATAAAATTATTACACTAGAAAAAGGGATGATTGGCTTCCCTGAGTTTAATCATTTTGCATTAATTTTTGATGAAGCAAAGGGCGAAAAGAAATTTAAAATTATGTGGCTGCAATCATTAGATGATGGAACAGTTGCCTTTCCTGTAATTGACCCGACACTCATTGTACAGGGGTATACACCATCGGTAAATGAAGAAATTTTGGCACCGTTAGGAACATTAAATGATGAAAACACCTATGTGCTTGTAACAGTAACTGTGCCAAAAAAGATAGAAGAATTTTCAGCCAACTTAAAAGCCCCGATTGTCATCAATATGGATACCAATAAAGGTGCACAGGTTATCACGGAAGAGGATTATCCTGTAAAATATAAAATCTATGAACTGCTCAAAGCAACAAAAGAGAAGGCAGGTGAATAGAAATGCTGGCACTCACAAGACGCAAAGGCGAAGCCTTAATGATAAATAATAATGTAGAAGTCACTATATTAGAAGTTCGTGGTGACCAGGTTAAAATCGGCATCTCAGCACCCAAGGATGTACCGATTTATCGCAAGGAAGTATACTTGCAGATTCAGGAAGAAAATAAAGCAAGTTTCAGTCCCGAAGGAATGGATGCTTTAAAAGAGTTTATGTAACACATGGAGGTGTAGAAATGGGTATTGAAGGAATCAATAGCATGACTGCTATGAGCAGTTATCAGGGAAGTACAAAAGTTGCAGAGCCAACAACAGCTTCCACAGTACAAACAGAAACCGCAGACATATCTGTAGCAAGCACACAGCTTGCACAGGAAACAATGGCAATGAACACCAAGGAAACAAGTGCAGAAGGAGAGGAAAGTAATAATTACGCCAATCCCGAAGCACAGCAGTCACAGATTAAAAAAGCGGTAGAAGAAATTAATAAAAAGGCGAAAAACTCAGAAGCGATTTTTGGCGTACATGAAAAAACAAACCGTGTAACCATCAAAATCGTGGATAAACAGACGAAAGAAATTATTAAGGAATTCC
The DNA here is from genome assembly GCA_937889225.1 of uncultured Lachnobacterium sp. GTDB lineage: Bacteria > Bacillota > Clostridia > Lachnospirales > Lachnospiraceae > Roseburia. The sequence goes on from CALAST010000002.1 coordinate 30,670, forward strand.
CACCAGATAAGACCTTAGACATGATAGCCAAGGTTTGGGAAATGGCAGGGCTTATGGTTGATGAAAAACGTTAGCCCGGAAAGGAGCTAATTATGGCAATTCGATTATCCGGAATTAACTCTGGTTTAGACACAGATGCAATTGTACAGGAACTTGTATCTGCATATAGTCTCAAAACACAGAAATATGAAAAGGCACAGACAAAACTTTCTTGGAAACAGGATGTGTGGAAGAATTTAAATACGAAGATTTACAGTCTTTATACAAGTGCATCCAGTATGCGTTTATCTTCCGCATATAGTTTGAAAAAGACAACGGTTTCTGATAACACAAAAGCATCGGTAACAGCGAGTAGTACTGCACCAATAGGTACGCAGACACTTGAAGTGAAAAAGCTTGCACAGGCTTGCTATATGACAGGAGCGGAAGTGTCCCTTTCAGACGGAGGAAAGGTAACAGGGGATACGAAGCTTTCTGAACTTGGATATACAGGTGGTGCGACAAGTATCGAAGTTGTACGTGATGATGGAACGAAAGGGAAAATTGAAATCTTAAAAAGTACAACAGTATCAGAATTTGTAAATGCATTAAAAGAAAATGGCTTAAATGCCAACTTTGACGAAGCCAACCAGCGAATTTTCGCAAGTGCGAAACAAGCTGGTACGGAAAATAATTTCTTGTTAATGGGTAGTGACAAAGATGGGGCGGATGCATTGAAGTTGCTTGGACTTGATACGGCACTTGTAAATAAAGATGGTACTTTTACAGATGTTGGTGCACAATATTATCAGGTAAGTTATGACTTGTTTGCAGCAGCAAAAGAAAATGGCAAGACAGGTATTAGTGGAATACAAGAGTATATTAAAGAACAGATTGCAGAGTATGACCTCTTAGAAGCACAGGCAAGTGCATGTAAAGCGAGAGATGAGCTTTATGATGCATTGGAAGGGTTGGGTGTCAGACCATCACTTTCGGATTTACAGAATCAAGTGAAGGTTTATGATACTAGTATTACAGAAGAAAATAAGAAAGAGACATTTAAGAATTATTTAGTAAGTAAGGGTGTTAAGGAAGATGATTTAGGAAAAACTATCACAAATGCAGATGGAACAAATACGTCTGTTTTAGATGCATTGTATGAAAAATCTGAAATTTCCAGTCATTACGCAAATGCCGCATCACAAATTCAGGAAATTTTTAAAGATATCTATATTCTTGACAGACCATCTGTAACGGATTTGCAGAATGTAATTAAAGAAGAAAATGTTACAGATGCTGATAAGGATGGAAGTATTTCAGAAGCTGAGAAGAAAGATGCATTAAAGACCTATATAGAAAAACAGACAGGACAAAAAGATATAGATATAGATAACTTATATACTTCTCTCACTACATTAGAAGATGCTGGAGTTAATGGAACAAATATTTCTTCTATACGAAACGAAATTAGTGATACGTTAAATGGCTTACTTCCATTAGATAACTTGCAGGCTAAACTTACTGGTTCAACAGATGCAGAGAAGATAGCTTCACTTATGGGCTATTTTAAAAATGATTTAAATGTGGATGAAAGTAAGATAAATTTAATGTCTAATGACGATTGGCTGAAAATTATTGACAATCTGGAAACTATTGATTTATATGAAAATCCGGCGTCTGCAACAAAATTATATGATAGTGCATTAAGCCAATTAGATGAATTATTTGCAAATGAAACGGACAGTACCAGACCAACTATTGAAAAATTGCAGACAGAGCTTGCAGGTGTTTCTTCTGACAAACAGGTAGCGGTATTAGCAGATTACTTAAATAAATATCATTTAAGTACAGATTTGAATACCGAAGATGAAGAAACCAAGAAGAAATTGGAAAATCTGTTAAGTGATTTAAATAAAATCAAAGATTTCATTCCAACAGAAGAACGAGAAGCATATGAAAATATAGATAGCACAATTCTGTCAGCAAATTTAACAATAACAGATAATGGGCAAACAACCGAAATTACATCTATAGAAGATTTACAGGCGGCATACGAAGATGAGGCATTTGATACTACAACAGAAGCTGGAATTACCAATGCTAAGAACTGGTTGGCTGACATCATGAAAAATGCTGACCTTACAGAAGCGAATAGAACCGCACTTGCTGAAAGTCTGTACACATCACTCCAGACCATATCTGCATACGAAACAAAAACTGTAGGAACAGCTGAAAGACCATCCGTAGAGGCATTAAAAACCACGGAAATTACCGAAAAGATGAATAACAGCATGGTCAAAGACCTTGCAGAAAGCGATGATATTTCTGATTTAGACGATGCCATCTATGATAAGGCAATGGAAGCGTTTGAAGCAAATCGTATCTTAAATAGTGAAGAATATAAAGGGAATGGTGCAAGCCGTGTAGATGGGACAGATGCAGTTATTACTTTAAATGGAGTAGAATTTACAGGTTCTTCCAACAGCTTCAACATCAATGGTTTTGCAATTGATGTAACCGGCGAGACAGAAAATGGTCCTATTACAATTACTACAAATACGGATACACAAGGCATTTATGATAAGATAAAAGATTTCTTAACAGAATATAACAATGTTATTAATGAAATGACAAAACTCTATAATGCAGAATCTGCTAGTGACTATGAGCCACTAACAGATGAAGAAAAAGAAGCAATGTCAGAGGAACAGATTGAAAAATGGGAAAATAAAATCAAAGATTCTTTGCTTCGTCGAGATACTACATTAAATGGTGTAATGTCATCTGTAATTAATGCAATGTCATCTACATATTCTGTAAATGGTAAAACATTAAGTCTTTCTACATTTGGTATTAAGACACTGGGATTTTTGAATGCACCGGATAATGAAAATTATGCATTGCACATTGATGGCGATGAAGATGATGAAAATACATCAGGAAAAGAAGATAAATTGATGGTTGCAATTCAAGAAGACCCTGACCAGATTATGGAATTTATGAAACAACTTACTTCCGGTCTGTATACTGCAATTGATAATAAGATGAAATCTACGGATTTAAGTTCGGCATATAAGGTTTACAATGATAAAGAAATGGATAAACAGTATAAGGAATATGCAACAATTATTAGCAAGTGGGAAGAAAAAGTTTCAGACAGAGAAGAATATTACTATAATAAATTCTCCCAAATGGAAGTAGCACTTTCAAAATTAAATGATCAGACCAGTGCTATTAGCGGATTACTTGGTTAATAAAATATAGAGAGAGGAAATGAAAATGGCAATAAACAATCCATATGCAGCATATGCAAACAGTAAAGTTTTAACTGCATCGCCTGCGGAACTTACCCTTATGCTTTATGACGGAGCAATTAAATTTACCAACATTGCAATCGTTGCTATAGAAAAGAATGATATACAGAAAGCTCATACGAACATTATGAAAGCAGAACGTATTATTATTGAATTGCAATCCACATTGGATCATAAGTATCCGGTTGCGGAAGACTTTAATAAGGTATATACATACCTTATTCGAAGACTTCGTGATGCAAATATTAAAAAAGACAAGGAAATGTTAGAAGAAGTATTGACACATTTAAGAACCATGCGTGATACATGGAAAGAAGTTATGCAGTTAAATCAGGGAAAATAGGTAGTTAGGAATAAAAATGATTATTCATAGGAGTTAAGATGCAGCAAACCTATGTAGATGTTATGCTTCAGAGTCTGCGTAAAAAAGTACAGGTTCTGGATAAAATTATAGAACAAAATATAATTCAGAAAGAAAATCTGGAAGATAAAAACGCAGATGCCGATGCATTTGATAAAACGGTAGAAAAAAAAGCAGCTCTGATTGAACAATTAGAGCAGTTGGATACGGGATTTGATAAGCTTTATGACCGAGTAAAAGATGAACTGCGTGTAAATCGTCATCTGTATACAGATAAAATTCGTAAAATGCAGGAATATATTCGTATGATTACAGATAAAAGTATGGAAATACAGGCACAGGAAGCACGAAATCGTGAGCTTATGACACAAAAATTTGCAGTTGTTCGTCAGAAAGCGAAAAATCTGCGTATCAATAATAAAGCTGCGACAAAATATTATAAAAATATGATGCAGCTAAATTATGTAGCACCGCAGTTTTGGGATAATAAGAAGTAAACTTAGGTGCGAACAGTAATGATAGGGTAGAGAGAAAATATGAAAATGGAAAAATTTTTAAAAATTTTCTCTTTTCACTATAAAGTTTTCGGAAGGGAATCCGATATAAAAGATAAGTAAACAAAAACTTTGTTTATTTGTGGTGAAATCCTCTTGGAGCGTACGGACAAGAGGATTTAACCGCATATCAAATAAGCAGCATGGAAGCTGCAAAAAAATTCAAGGAGGAAAAATTATGGTAGTACAACATAATATGCAGGCATTAAATGCCAACAGAATGTTAGGTGTAACAGCAGGATTACAGGCAAAATCTACAGAAAAATTATCTTCTGGTTACCAGATTAACCGTGCAGCAGACGATGCAGCAGGTTTAGCAATTTCTGAAAAAATGCGTAAACAGATTAAAGGTCTTGACCAGGCTTCTACAAATGCACAGGATGGTATTTCCGCAGTACAGACAGCAGAAGGTGCTTTAACAGAAGTACATTCTATGTTACAGCGTATGAATGAATTAGCAGTTCAGGCAGCAAATGGAACAAACTCTGAATCTGATCGTGAAGCTATTCAGGACGAAATTGAACAATTAACAACAGAAATTGACCGTGTAGCTGAAACAACAAAATTCAATGAAACATACTTATTAAAAGGTAATGGAAAAACAGCTACACATATCGTAGCCGCAAAAGATGCAGGTATCGCTGGTACATTAGTAGGTGCAGGAACAGGTACAGCTACATTAACAATTTCAGCATTAAAATATGGTCAATCTATTTCTATCGGTTCTAAAGGTTATACAATCGGTACTGAAGTTAATGATGTAAGAGCTTTAATTGATAGTGAATTAGGCAATGGAAAGAAGATTACAATTAACGGTACGGAATATACGATTGATACGAGTATTACTGCAGAAAGTGGAGTTGACCCGGAAGATAATTTGAAAATTAATATGGATGCTGCAAAAGCATTGGTTAATGATGGAGCAAAAGTTTCATTCGGTACACAAAATTATGTAGCAATGCAAGATGATGGAGATAAGATTGGTGACAATGATGCATCTATTATTACTGCAGAGAAAGCATATGAATTAATTGCTGAAGAACTTCGTGTTGCAAGCAATATCGGTACAGATCCGGGAGATGTTGCCACAGTAGATACAGCTTATACATCTAAAACACAGTATTCTGATGCGACTAATTGTACACAGGTATCTTTCACGATTACAGAAGGTCATGTTGAAACAAAGCAGGGCTTACAGGTTGGCTTACATGTAGGTGCTGATGCTGATGGAACAAATAAGATTACATTTACAATGGATACAATGACTTCAGCAGGACTTGGTATTCAGGGATTAAACGTAGTAGATACTACAGGTGCAAAAGCTACATATGCTATTGACTCTATTGCAGATGCTCTTACAAAAGTATCTGAACAGAGAGCTACACTTGGTGCTGTACAGAACAGATTAGAGCACACAATTGCTAACTTAGATAACGTAGTAGAAAATACAACAGCAGCTGAATCTCGTATCCGTGATACAGATATGGCTGAAGAAATGGTAGAATACTCAAAGAACAATATTTTAGCTCAGGCAGGTCAGTCAATGCTTGCTCAGGCAAACCAATCAACACAGGGTGTTCTCTCATTATTACAGTAATCAGAAATCAAATAAAAACGATATTTCGTATGGGGTGGAAATTTTCCACCCCATATTTTGTATTTTGCTATAAAGTATTTGCCATAAGTTCCGATATATAAAGTAACTAAATCAAGCGGCAAGGATGCTGGAAAAAGGAATCTTCAAGGACGAAGAGTGTTAAAGGATTAACGTCAAAGGAGAAATATTATGGTAGTACAGCATAACCTTACAGCAATGAATTCTAACAGAATGTTAGGAATTACAACAGGACAGCAGGCAAAAGTTTCAGAGAAACTTTCTTCAGGATATAAAATCAATAGAGCTGCAGATGACGCAGCAGGTTTATCAATCTCAGAAAAAATGAGAAAACAGATCAATGGTCTTTCTAGAGCATCTACAAATGCCCAGGATGGCGTATCATCTGTACAGACAGCAGAAGGTGCACTTTCAGAAGTTCACAGCATGTTACAGCGTATGAATGAACTTTCTGTTCAGGCAGCAAATGGCACAAACTCTGTAGATGATCGTGATTCTATTCAGGCAGAAATCTCACAGCTTACTACCGAAATTAATAGAGTTGCAGAAACAACCAAGTTTAACGAAACATACCTTTTAAAAGGAAATGGAAAACCTGCGACTTATTATCCAAAGGGACATGATGCTGGATTAAAGGGACAGTTGGTAGATGGTACAACAACAGCTGAATTTACAATTCCAGAATTACAGGAAGAAGATACAGTAAACATCGCTGGAACAGAATATACCATCGGTGCAACAGAAGATTTAGAAAAAAATATCATTACAGCAAATACTGCATATGATAAAATAAAAGCAGAACTTACAGCAGCAAACAATATTGGTGCTTCGGCACAGAAAGCATCCGTAAGTGTAACTGTTGCAAATGGACAGGCAACATTTAGCATTACAAAAGGTTTCGCAAATATTAGTCAAGCATTATCATTTGCATTACATGTAGGTTCTGATGCAGATATGACAAATAAGATTTCTGTAAATATTGAGTCTATGAGTGCAGCAAACTTAGGTATTGAAGGAATGGATATTTCTGATGATACAGGTCTTGCAGCAACATATGCAATTGACGCGATTACAGATGCACTTGCAAAAGTTTCAGAACAGCGTTCTGCACTTGGTGCAATTCAGAATAGATTAGAGCACACCATCGCAAATTTAGATAACGTAGTAGAAAATACAACAGATGCTGAATCTCGTATCCGTGATACAGACATGGCAGAAGCAATGGTAGAATATTCTAAGAATAATATTCTTGCTCAGGCAGGTCAGGCAATGCTTGCACAGGCAAATTCTTCTACAGAGGGTGTTCTCTCATTATTACAGTAGGTAGAATAAAATGAAACAGACAAAACCGCAATTAACAATTTCATTATTGATATCCAATAGGCCAGACACCATTCCACGGTGTCTGGATTCTTTGCGTCCAATTTTGGAGGCTATTCCAAGTGAACTTATTTTAATTGATACCAGTAAGAATGTAGAAATAAATAGATTATTAAAAAATTACACAGACCAAGTGTACGAATTTGAATGGTGCAATGACTTTTCAAAAGCTCGAAACGAAGGTTTAAAGAGAGCTAAGGGCGAATGGTTTATGTTCCTGGATGATGATGAATGGTTTGTGGAGGTACAGCCAATCATAGATTTTTTTCAATCGGGCGAATATAAAGAATATCATCTTGCACATTACAAGATTCGAAATTTTGAAAATATCGAATATACGATGTATAGCGATTGTTGGGTATCAAGAATGATTCGTTTAGAGGAAGGTATTGTATTCGCTGGTAAGATTCACGAATACTTTACAAACCTAAAAGGAAAAGAAATTCATCTAGATGCTATGGCATACCATAGTGGTTATATTTTTGATACAGAAGAAAAGCGTCTTGCCAGAGCGGAACGAAATATTCCTTTGTTAGAGGAGATGTTAAAAGAAGAACCTAATAATATTCGCTGGATAGTACAGCTGATACAAGAAAAACGTTCTTTAAGAGAGTGGGAATGGATAGAAGAATATTGTAAAGAATGTATCGGGAAAATCACAGACAAAGATAAACTAGAAACAAAGACGCATTTTCCTACGCTTTATGCTGGAGTTGTTGAAGCTTTGATGTTTCAAGGGAAACACAAGGAATCCCTTACTTGGTGCGAAAAGGCGCTAGAGGATGAGACAAGTACAGACTTATTAAAGGCCTTGATATATAATCGTATTGCAGAAAATTCTCTGGCATTAAGAGACTGGGAAGAAGCTGTCGACTATGCAAAAAAATATTTGAGTGAGTATGAAACTCTTTCAAAGAATCAAAAATTGTTGCGGGAACAGATGCAAGCTCTATTGGTGCGCCATGCCTTTGACAATTCCATTTTGCAGAAAGCATATGGTTTAATGGTATATGAGGGATTAAAGAATCATAGCACAGAAGCTTTTTATAAATACTATGACCGACTTGGTTGGGGTACTGTTTTTGATTTCGTGACAGATACTTTGGCGAGACTTCTGGTGGAAGTCATGCAAGAGAATAAAGAAGAACCAATTTTTGTCCAGGCAGTAAATGATGGTTGTCAGAATGAACAGCTCAGAAATGTGCTTTGCGCTAAGGCACGTGAGTTAGAACAGAGTAATCAAGAGGCATTTGCAAAGCTTATTCCAATATATGCAAGGGTGGACTCAGACTTTTGGTTTATTTGGTATATGAAGCTGCTTTATGCAGATATTGAGAGAAACAAAAAGGGCGTTATAAAATCAATAGAAGGATTGTTATATGCCATTGATAATGTATTTTATCTTACTGATAAAGTATATGAAATTGTTTCGAAATATAGTGTAATACTTCCTCCTTTATGGGAAAAGGTCGCAGGGGACGATTGGGAAAGGCAATTAAAAGTCTATGTGGCAGGTGTAGATAATGCACGTTTAAATCATACCCAGAAGCTTATCATAGAGGCTTATGGTCAAAATAGCATGGCACTTGCAGCTTTTAACCGAACAGTTCAGGAAAAATATATTATTGCAGGTCCTGACCAGTTCTGGAATTTGGAAGAATATTATGTTTTATTAAGAGACTATTTTGGTTTAGAAGAGCAGGATAAGCTTCAGGATTTAAATAAATTAAAAGCAGCAGTGGAATCCAATCCTCAGTTTGCAGAAGGTATAGGAGCTTTTATAAAGCTCTACAGCGAGTTTGAAAGACAGCGAGCAGAGAAACAACGGAAAGAGATGGAAGCCTTGCGTATACAGGTCATAGAGCAGGTAAAAGGCTTGAGTGCAAATGGTCAAAAACAGGCAGCACTACAGATTGTGGGACAGCTTAAGCAGATGTTTCCAGAGGATTTGGAAGTTGCAGCATTGGCATTAGAAGTACGTTTGAAATTATAAACGATTGGATTTAGGCGGAGGAGAGAACGATGAAAAAGAAACCGATACTTACAATTTCATTATTGATATCGAACCGCATGGATACCATTCCGAGATGCTTGGACTCTCTCGCTCCACTTATGGAAGCAGTGCCAAGTGAGTTGATTTTGATAGATACTAGCAAAAATCCAGAGGTACACCAGCTTTTGCTTCAGTATACGGAACAGGTATATAAGTTTGAATGGTGCAAGGATTTTGCAAAGGCTAGAAATGAGGGTTTGAAACGTGCCACCGGCGAATGGTTTATGTTCATGGATGATGATGAGTGGTTGGTGGAGGCAGGGCCTCTCATTGAATTTTTCCAATCAGGCATATATAAAAATTACGAACGTGCAAATTACATAATTCGTAACTTTTATGATCCGGAATATGTACAGTATAGTGATTGCTGGGCAGCACGTATGAGCTGTATTCATGAGAATACTCATTTTGTAGGCAAGGTGCATGAGTATATGGAGCCTTGTTTTGGCGCAGAAAAACTAATTGATGCTTTGGTGTACCATAGTGGTTATGTATTTGCTACAGAAGAAGATAGAAATCGTCATGCCCAAAGAAATATTGATTTATTAAAGAAACTGATAAAAGAAGAGCCAGAAAACGTGCGATGGCAGGCACAGCTTGCACAGGAATATCGTTCTAACTTAGATTGGACGAATTTGGTTACTTATTGTACAAATGCAATTGTTACAAAAAGAACAGATATGGACCTTCCTTCCCGCAGACAATTTGAAACCATATATGCGGGGCTGGTAGAAGGTTTGATGCAGGTAGGACTTTATAAAGAGTGCTTACAATGGGCGGATATAATTCTAGCTGATGATAATACCGAAGAGTTGCTACGTGCCTGGATGTATCTTTGTACAATGGAAGCTTCCTTTGAATTAGGGGATTGGGACAAGGCAAAGGAAGACGCTCGTGTCTATCTTCAAATGGAAAAGCAGTTTAACACGGGGGCAGACTGGATCCAGGAGCAAAAGAAAATTGCTATTTTGCAGAATGTATTTGATCCTGCTTACCAGAAGAAAGCGTATAGTATTTTGATTTGTCATGATTTGAAGCAAGGCAGTACAGAGGCTTTAAAGAAGTATTATGAACTGTTAGAATGGAATGAAACCATCAATTTCATATATGAAAAGTTGCCAATTTGTTTGATAGAAATTATGCCTACTTTGGAATACGAGCCGATATTCAGCCGATTTATTACTGATGCATGCAAACGTGAGGACTTCAAAAACTTTATTTGGGTGCATGCTCGTAAATGGAAAGCGGACAGTGAGCGTTTTTTTAAGTTGGCACAGATTTTTGCAAAAGCTGAAGCCGAGGAACCATTTATCCTGTATATGCGTGTTCTGGTGCAGGTGGACGAGCTAAAGAAGAATGGCATGGAGGCACAGGCTGATGCGATATTGCAGCAGGTAGAGCAGATGTTTTTGGATTAGGCACAGTCAAAGGGCTACGAAAGTAGCCCTTTTTGTACATATGATTTGACAAAAGAGAATATTCGGCATAAAATAAAAGTGCGCATAATCAAAGGAGTATTGTTTTTGAAAGTGCGTGTAATATGGAATAATGCTGTGGTAAAGTTGCGTATAATAACACTGAGGTGGTTTTATGGTTTTAAAAAGAAAAATATATAATTCTCTTTTAGCGTGGAAGAAAGACAGTGCTGGAACAAGAGCTATTTTAATTGAGGGTGCAAGACGTATTGGAAAATCTACAGTATGTGAGGAATTTGGGAAGAACGAATATAAAAGCTATCTAGTGATTGATTTTTCGCAAGCTACAGAGGAAGTAAAGAATTATTTTAATAACCATTTAAATGATTTAGATACTTTTTTTATGATGCTCTCAACTGCATATGGTGTGAAATTATATGAAAGGGAGAGTTTAGTCATTTTTGATGAAGTTCAGATGTTTCCGAAGGCTAGACAGTCGATTAAACATTTAGTAAAGGATGGTCGATATGATTATATAGAAACAGGTTCTCTGATATCAATCAAAGAAAATGTAAAAGATATATTGATTCCATCAGAAGAACGGCATTTGAAAATGTATCCATTGGATTTCGAAGAGTTTTGCATGGCTTTGGGCGAAGAACAGATGATTGCTTATATAAGAAGCTGTTTTGAAAAAAGAGAACCATTAGGAAAAGGTTTGCACGAAAAGGCAATGTTGCTTTTTAGACAATATATGCTGGTAGGTGGGATGCCGAGAAGCGTAGTTTCTTTTATTGAAACAAGGAAAGATTTTGAGGCTGCGGATGCGGAGAAAAGAGATATTTTAGATTTATATCGAAGTGATATAATGAAGATAGATGCTAAATATCGTAGCAAAGTACTATCTATTTTTGATCAGATACCAGGATTTTTATCTAGTCATGAGAAGCGAGTTGTGTTGAAGGAAATTGGGCAAGGAAGTTATGCGAATCAATACGAAGAAACGTTTTTTTGGTTAGCGGACTCAATGATTGCGAATGAGTGTTTTCTGTGTAGTGATCCAAATATAGGGCTGTCTATTAATGAAAAAAGGTCTTATATAAAGTGTTATCTTGCGGATACAGGATTATTAGTAAGTCATGCGTTTGATGAAAATGATTTACTAGAGGAAGAGGTTTACAAGCAGATTCTGAATGATGAAATCACTATTAATGAAGGTATGCTTTATGAAAATATTATTGCACAAATGCTTGTTGCAAATGGGCATAAACTTTATTTTTATACACATTATTCAGAAGAAAAGCACCGCAATGATATAGAGATTGATTTTCTAATTTCAAATAATAGCAAATTGAAATATAAGGTATATCCGATTGAGGTTAAATCAGGAAATCGCTATACGGTTAAATCATTAAAGCGGTTTAAAGAAAAATACAAAGAGCGTATCGGAGAATGTTATGTTATTCATCCAAGGGATTTGTCATTCAAAGAGGATATTATCTGTATACCGCCTTATATGACAATGTGTTTATAGTTGGAGGAACAAGTGAGTAAGCGAAATCGCAAAAAACATATAAAAATAATAGAATTGTTACAAGGGGCAGTTGCGTTAGTTTTAGAATCCCTTCAGGATGGGAGAGAACAGGAAGTGTTGCAGCTTTTAGCAGAATGTCAGGATGCGGCAGTTGCATTAGGTAGTCATATCGAGAAACTATATGGTATGCAGACGCAGACGGTAGCCGTTTTAGAACAGTACTGTAATGCGCTGTATCAAGTAAGTATAACGATAGGCGTGCTTGAGGAGAATGAAAAAAGTTTTACGACTGCCTATGAGGAATTATGCGATGTGACAATGCAGATTTCTGAGATTTACAACGCTGAATTTCCAGAACGAAGCGAAGTCGTATTTCTGCCATACAACGCTTCAATGTGGGACTCTTTGGAAAGCGTGTGGAAGGCAGCGGATGAAGACCCCGATTGCGATGCCTATGTGGTGCCAATTCCATACTACAAATTAGGCGATGGCAAGAAGGTGAAAGAAATTTGCTATGAGGGTGAATTGTATCCAAAGGATGTGCCAGTGGTGCATTATGAGGATTATGACCTAGCGCTTCGCCAGCCAGATACAATTTTCATCCATAACCCATATGATGAATGGAATAATGTAACCAGTATTGCACCAGAATTTTATAGTTCACGAATCAAGGAATTTACCGACCAACTGGTGTATATACCATACTTTGTACTCGGTGAAATTGATCCGGCGAATCAGGCTGCAATTGACCATATGAAACATTTCTGCTACCTGCCTGGAATAATACACGCAGATAAGGTAATTGTACAGTCTGAGGATATGCGACAGATTTATATTAATGAATATTTGAAAGCGTCTATTATCAGCGGAGAAAAGGTGACAAGAGAGGATTTGGAAAAGAAGATTTTAGGACTTGGTTCTCCAAAACTAGATAAGGTAGCCAGTGTGAAGAAAGAGAATTTGGACATACCGGAAGATTGGCTTCGCATCATCCAAAAGCCAGATGGAAGCTGGAAGAAAATTGTTTTCTATAACACTAGCATTGGAGCTTTCTTGCAGGATAGTGAATTGATGCTTGGAAAGATAAAAGATGTCCTGCGCATCTTCTATGAAAATAAGGACGAAATTGCCCTTTTATGGCGTCCGCATCCCCTTATGGAGCAAACAATCGAATCTATGCGTCCAGAGCTTCTAGGGGCCTATAAAACGCTTGTAGAGGGCTATCGTGAGGCTGGTTGGGGTATTTATGACGACTCCGCAGATATGGATCGTGCCGTAGTGCTTAGCGATGCATATTATGGGGACCACAGTTCGGTGGTACAGGTGTATAAAGAGACTGGGAAGCCGATTATGATACAGAATACAGAGGTAGGATAAAATATTAATTCAAAACGAAGTTTTGCGAAGTTAGGGAAGTGATTTTGCGGAACTTCGTTTTTAATTATATGCTAGCGTAAAATTTTTGTAGGAAAATTAAATAGACAAAAGAAGAAAGCACCGCT
>CALAST010000003.1 GCA_937889225.1 uncultured Lachnobacterium sp.
AAAATTGTACATTTTTATTTTGGAACTTTTGTACAATTTTATATTGACATTTATACTTGATTTTTATGCTCCTCAAACCGTATTAGCACCGGATGGACGAAGAATTATGATTGGTTGGATGCAAAACTGGGATACATGTACGTATCGTATGCCAAATGAAAAATGGTATGGTCAGATGAGTATACCAAGAGAGGTATTTGTTCAAAATAATCGTTTGTATCAAAGACCTATCAAAGAAGTGGATGCATTGCGTAGCAATGAAGTCGTATATGAAAATGTAGTAGTTCAGGATACATTAAAGTTAGATGGTGTCTGTGGTAGAAGAATTGATATGGAAATTGAGATTTCTTCCGCAAATGAACAACAATTGTATAAAAATTTCAAAATTCATGTAGCAGAGAATGAGAACTATTATACAGCGATAACATTCATGCCGGAAGAATCAATTCTTAAAATGGATCGAAAATTTGCAGGTTCTTGCAGAGCAATTGTACATGAAAAAGAGTGCAAAGTAGATGCGAAGAATGGTAAATTGAAGATGCGTATCATTATGGATCGCTTTAGTGTAGAAGTATTCATAAATGATGGAGAACAAGCGATGTCATTTACAATCTATACAGACCAAAATGCAGATGAAATTTCATTTTTTGCAGATGGACTTGTAAAGATGAATGTAGTAAAATATGATTTATCATAATAGTTAAAAATTAATTTCAGAGGGATTGTTGTAAAACAGAAATCATTTACAAAATAAAAAATCATTTTTTAAAATGTTGTATCATATTTTGTTTGAAATTTCATTTTACAGCAATCCCTTTTAAGGAGTAGGAAAGATGAAAAAATATGATGTAGTAGCATTAGGAGAATTGTTAATTGATTTTACAGGAAATGGTGTAAGTGAACAGGGAAATCCTTTATTTGAAGCAAATCCGGGTGGAGCACCTTGTAATGTTTTGGCAATGCTCACTAAACTTGGACACAAGACAGCATTTATTGGGAAAGTAGGAAAAGACTTTTTTGGAGAACAGTTAAAAGGTGCAATTGAAGAAGTTGGCATTGATGCTTCTTCCTTATTTATGGATGATGAAATTCACACAACATTAGCAATGGTACATACTTATCCGGACGGAGACAGAGATTTTTCTTTTTATCGAAATCCCGGAGCAGATATGATGTTAAACGAAAGTGAAATTCCGGAAGAATTGATACAACAAGCTGAAATCTTCCATTTTGGAACATTATCCATGACACATGAAGGCGTAAGAAATGCGACAAAGAAAGCGTTGGATATTGCAAAAAAAGCAAATGTTATTATTTCTTTTGACCCGAATTTAAGACCACCTTTGTGGAAAGACTTAGAAGAAGCAAAAGAACAGGTATTGTATGGATTAGGATATTGCGATATTTTAAAAATTTCCGATAATGAAATACAATGGCTGACAGGAAAAGAAGATTATACCGAAGGTGTGAAATGGATTAAAGAAAGATATGATATTCCTTTAATTTTGGTATCTATGGGAAAAGAAGGCAGTAGAGCATATTATGGTGAGAAAATGGTAGAAGTAGTTCCATTTTTACAAGAGAATACCATAGAAACAACCGGTGCAGGAGATACTTTCTGCGGCTGTGTACTGCATTATGTATGTGACCACGGATTGAAAGATTTGACGGAAGAAATGTTAACGGAAATGTTGATATTTGCGAATGCAGCAGCTGCTTTGATTACCACGAAAAAAGGTGCACTTAGAGTAATGCCAACGTTAGAAGAAATTCAAAGTTTGTTTGGAGAATAAAGAATGGAACAGTATTCAAAACGATTTGCGAAATATTATGATGAAC
Organism: uncultured Lachnobacterium sp.; assembly: GCA_937889225.1. Classification (GTDB taxonomy): domain Bacteria; phylum Bacillota; class Clostridia; order Lachnospirales; family Lachnospiraceae; genus Roseburia. The sequence goes on from CALAST010000003.1 coordinate 1,840, forward strand.
TAAAATGGTTATACTGCGAACTTTATGAAAATCAGATGGAGCATTTTGAGGCATTGTGTGAACAACTGGCATTTTGGTATCAAAACAGAGATGCAGAATTAAAAAAATCAGATACCCTTCGTGCCAAAAATCCTTCTTGGTATAAAGAAAATAAAATACTTGGTATGATGCTTTATGTAGATGCATTTGCCGAAAATTTGCAAGGTGTGCAGGAAAAGTTAGATTACATAGAAGAATGTGGCGTAAATTATCTTCATTTAATGCCTTTATTGGATACACCGGAAGGAAGAAGTGATGGTGGTTATGCAGTTGCCGATTTTCGAAAAGTAAAACCGAATTTAGGTGAAATGCATGATTTGGAAAAATTGTGTAAAGAATGTCATGCAAGAGATATCAGTGTTTGTCTTGATTTTGTTATGAATCATACTTCAGAAGACCATGAATGGGCAATAAAAGCGAAGCAAGGAGACATTGCTTATCAAAATCGATATTATTTTTATGATAATTATGATATTCCGTCACAGTATGAAAAAACTGTACCACAAGTTTTTCCGACAACTGCACCAGGCAATTTTACATGGAATCCGGAAACCGGAAAATACGTAATGACAACATTTTATCCGTACCAATGGGATTTGAATTATAGAAATCCGGTGGTATTAAATGAAATGATTTTTAATATGTTGTTTTTGGCAAACAAAGGCATTAGTATTATTAGAATTGATGCAGTTCCATATATTTGGAAACAGATTGGAACAAATTGCAGAAATTTACCGCAGGTACATAATATTGTTCGAATTATGCGTATCGTATGTGAGATTGTGTGTCCGGGTGTATTGCTTTTGGGGGAAGTTGTTATGGAGCCTGATAAGATTGTTCCATATTTTGGAACAACAGAAAAACCGGAATGTCATATGTTATATAATGTAACGACAATGGCATCTACATGGCATACGGTAGCCACAAGAGACACCAGACTTTTGAAAAGACAGATGGATATTGTTAATCATCTTCCAAAGGAATATGTATTTTTGAATTATTTACGTTGTCATGATGATATCGGTTGGGGATTGGACTATGATTATTTGTCACAGTTTGGTATGGAGGAAGTACAGCATAAAAAGTATCTGAATGACTTTTTAACAGGCGTGTATCCGAATTCCTTTGCGAGAGGAGAATTATATAATTCCGACCCGACATCTGGAGATGCAAGACTATGTGGCACAACGGCTTCTTTGTGTGGCATAGAAAAAGCGTTATTTGAACGCAGCAACGAAGTTGCTTGCGTTCACGAACAAGTAGCGAATGCGGATTGTGAGTGTCCGCTTTCTAACAATCAAGCGTTTTTAGACGATGCAATCCGTTATGATATTACGCTTCATGCGTATATGTTGGTACAATCAGGTATTCCTGTGATTTATTCAGGAGACGAAGTTGGTCAGTTAAATGATTATAGTTACCATGAAAATGATGCAAAAAAAGACGATTCCCGATATTTGCATAGAGGACAGTTTCAATGGAACTTGGCAGAAAACAGAAAGAACGCAGAAAGTTTGCAAAGTAAGCTATTCCATGGCATAAAAAAATTGGGTAATATTCGAAAAGAGTATTCGGTATTTGGTATGGATGCAGATGTGCGTACAATATATACCGGTGATGATGCAGTTTTAGGAGTAGTTCGAATAAATCAAAAAGAAGAACTGGTAGCTCTTTTTAATTTTAGCGAACATGAAAAAGAAATTGAAATGGCTGAACTTCAAGGTGTATACAAAGAATTATTATCTGAACGAATAACTGAGAGCAAGAAAGTGTGCCTAAAAGCATTTGAAACGATGTGGTTTCTTAAAAGTAAATAGTAATTACGCCGGAAATTTTATAAAAGGATAACAAAATCACAAGGTTGTGTTTGACCTTGTGATTTTGTTTTATAAGCTATAAATGAGAAAATAACAAAAATTGTGCAAAAATAACAAAAAATTAAAAGAAAATATTTGCAAGTTTGTCGAAAAAGAGATATAATAAACAGAAACAAATTTGCAGGAGGGCAGAACTGATGATTGGTGCAGGAAGATTAATATGTTTTGCGGCAGGTGTGTTATTTGGAACAGCAGGTGTGAAAGTTCTTTCTAGCACAGATGCAAAAAAAGCATACGTAAAAACTACAGCAGCCGTGCTTCGTGCCAAAGATTGCGTAATGGATACCGTTACCAATGTTCAGGCAGGAGCTGAAGATATTTATGCGGAAGCAGTAGCATTAAATGAAGAACGTGCAGCAGAAGAAGCCGTAAAAAAAGCATATGAAAACGGTGAGTTTGAAGATAATACATCAGACGACGAAGCTGGTACAGAAAAACAATAAATAGAAAGCTGCTCATTTTGGGCAGCTTTTTATGATATGGGGAATAAACTATGAAATTTATAATTAAGCATGAGATAAAAGGCAGACTGCGTATTCATGTCTGTCAGAAAAAATTAAGTTATGAAGAAGCAGATACATTGTTGTATTTTCTTCATCAGCAAAAAAACATTACATTTGCGAAAGTGTATGACCGCATAGCAGATGTGGTTGTGAATTATACAGGCAGCCGAGAAGCCGTGTTAAAGATGCTATGCGAATATAAAAAAGATAGTGTAGAAGTGCCGGCAGGCGTTTTGGAGAATTCCGGAAGGGAATTAAGCAACCAATATAAAGAAAAATTGGTAATGACAGTAATTTTCCGTTATTTCCGCAGATTTTGTCTGCCAAACCCAATTCGTTATCCACTCATTATGTTAAAAGCCGCGACCTATATCTGGAATGGTATCAAATCACTTCTGCGTAAAAAACTGGAAGTTGCCGTTTTGGATGCTACAGCGATTGCAGTATCATTAATTCGTGGGGAATTTGCAACCGTAGGCTCGATTATGTTTATGCTTCGTATTGGAGAGCTTTTAGAGGAATGGACCCATAAAAAATCCGTAGAAGATTTAGCACGTACCATGTCCTTAAATGTAAGCAAAACATGGCTCAAAATCGGCAAACAGCAGATTTTAGTTTCTACATCCGATATTCGAAAAGGCGATGAAGTTGTTGTACATATGGGCAGCTTGATTCCATTTGATGGAACGGTAACAGATGGGGAAGCTATGGTAAATCAGGCATCTTTGACAGGAGAATCCGTTCCGGTGGAAAAAGCATATGGAAGCACGGTATATGCAGGCTCTGTGTTAGAAGAAGGAGAGCTTACCATTTGCGTAAATGAAGTAGAAGGCAAGAGCCGTTACGATAAGATTGTAAAAATGATAGAAGAAACCGAAAAACTAAAGACTTCCATGGAAAGCCGTGCAGAGCATTTGGCAGACCGATTAGTTCCATATACATTTGGTGGGGCAATTTTGACATGGTTATTGACTCGCAATGCTTCGAAAGCAATTTCCGTGCTTTTGGTAGATTTTTCTTGTGCATTAAAGTTAGCTATGCCAATCGCGGTACTTTCTGCAATTCGTGAGGCAAGTTTGCATAATATCACGGTAAAAGGCGGTAAGTATTTAGAGGCGATGGCAGAAGCCAATACTATCGTCTTTGATAAAACAGGAACGCTCACAAAAGCAACACCAACTGTAGTAGATGTCATTTCTTTTGATGGACGGGAAGAAGATGAACTTCTTCGCATAGCGGCATGTATCGAAGAACATTTCCCGCATTCCATGGCAAAAGCAGTAGTCGATGCCGCTGTTGAAAAAGGCTTAGAGCATGAAGAACTACATACAAAAGTAGAATATGTTGTTGCACATGGTATTTCCACGACAATTGAAGGAAAAAAGACCATTATCGGAAGTCGTCATTTTGTATTTGAAGATGAAAAATGTACCATTCCAAAAGGAAAAGAAGAACTGTTTGAAAATATATCTGCAGAGCAGTCACATCTGTATCTTGCAATCGAAAGTGAACTTGCAGGTGTGATTTGTATTGATGACCCGCTTCGTGAGGAAGCAACAAATGTAATTTTAGCACTCCGCAGGGCAGGATTTAATAAAGTAGTTATGATGACGGGAGACAGTAAACGAACAGCCGCAGCGATTGCAAAAAAGTTGGGCATTGGGGAATATTACGCAGAAGTTCTTCCGGAAGATAAAGCGAACTTTATTTTGGAACAGAAAGCACTTGGTCGTCGTGTAGTAATGGTAGGGGATGGAATCAACGATTCACCTGCATTATCAGCATCTGACGTAGGTGTTGCAATTAGTGACGGTGCGGAAATTGCAAGGGAAATTGCAGATATTACGATTAGTAGTGATGATTTGTATCAGATTGTAACATTGAAAAAATTAAGTGACAATTTAGTAAGACGTATCAATGCAAATTATAGAAAAATTGTCAGTATCAATGGTGCATTGATTGTACTGGGTGTGACAGGTGTTATCCAACCAACTACATCCGCACTTCTTCATAATTCCTCTACACTTGTGATTGGATTGGATAGTATGACAAATTTGTTGTAAAGTCGAAAAATAAGTTTAAGAAATAAAAAATTTCTAAGAATAAAATAAGAGGCTATTATAAAGAAAAGGAGTAATTTGTATGGATTTAAGTTTACAAATTTTAGATATGGCAGGGGCAAGACCGGAACATTCCTTAGTAATTGTCAATTTTGTTGCTGCAATAAGAAAGCAATTAAAAAATAGCACTTGTTTTGTTTATTCGGATAATGTGCAGTATAAATGGAAATTAAAAGATGGAACAGATAAAACCGTTATTCCGGATGCTTCTATTAATTGTCATATTAAATCAAGACGTGGAAATTCATTTATAGATGCTCCACGCTTTGTCATGGAAGTATTAAGTCCATCAACGGAAAAATATGACCGTGGGGAAAAGATGGAGTTGTACAGAGAACAGGAAATAGATGAGTATTGGATTGTTGATATAAAAAAGAAACAAGTAGAAATTTATGAATTGGATTATGAAAACGATATTCCGAAGTATTATTTATGGAAAACAATTACCCAAAGCAATAAAGAAGAATTGAAAATTATTCATTTTCCAAATATAAGAATTACGTTTGATGACTTGTTTGAAGAAGTAGAATCATAAAAGTTTTAGAGCATGATTTAGTATCATATTCTTATTTGTTCAAGCTTTGCAAAGAAAAATAATAAAAATAGCCCTTTAAAAGCAGATAAGTGATAAAAATAGCTTTTAAAGGGCTTAGTTTTTGTGATTTTTTATACAGAGGTACTAAAACTAATTTAAATTTTTCTGTGCCGTAGAAAGCATAAGCTTAATACGGTTCAACTGATTTACTTCTGAAGCACCCGGGTCGTAGTCGATGGCTACGATATTCGCAGTTGGGTACTGGTGGCGGATTTTTTTGATAACGCCTTTTCCTACAATATGGTTTGGCAGGCAGGCAAATGGCTGTGCACAAACAATATTTGGAACGCCTTCATTAATCAGTTCTAACATTTCTCCGGTTAAGAACCATCCTTCTCCTGTCTGATTTCCAATAGAAACAATTTCACTAGCGGATTTTGCAAGGTCTGAGATATAGGAAGTCGGTTCAAAGTGTTTACTCTTTTTCAACTCATCACGGGCATCTTTTCGCATCCATTCAAAGAAATGAATTAAAAGATTGTTGATATGTTTTGCTTTTTTACTTTCTCCCAGATAATCCGTTTTAAAGTTTTGGTTATAACAACTATATAAAAGGAAGTCCGTTAAATCCGGCACAACGGCTTCTGCACCTTCTGCTTCTAGCAAGTCTACAAGATAGTTATTAGCCGCAGGAAGGAATTTTACAAGAATTTCTCCAACAATACCAACACGAGGTTTCCTTTCATCCGTAATCGGCAGATTGTCAAAATCACGGATAATCTCACGGCAGAGCTGTTTGTATTTTCTGTGAGAAAGAAGACCATCTTGCGTTAAGAAGGAAATACAAGTTTCTTTCCATTTTTCATGCAAAGCATTGGCAGAGCCTTCTGTTACTTCATATGGTCGCATGCGATATAAGCAACGCATGAAAATATCACCAAATTCCAAAGCATAAAGTCCACGCTGAATCATATTTGACGTAAACTTAAAGCCCGGATTTCTTTCAAGACCTACCATGTTTAAGGAAATAACAGGAATATCCGGTAAATTTACCTTTTGTAATGCACGGCGGATAAATCCAATATAGTTAGAGGCACGACAGCCGCCTCCGGTTTGTGTAATAATAATCGCTGTTTTAGTTAAATCATATTTACCGGAAAGAACTGCATTCATAATTTGCCCGATGACAATCAAAGACGGATAACAAGCATCATTATTTACGAAACGAAGTCCTGTATCAACACAATCTTTCGCAGGAATATCCGGAATTACAATATTGTACCCGGCTTTGCGGAAGGCAGGCATCAATAAATCAAAGTGAATCGGAGACATCTGCGGACAGATAATGGTATAGTTTTCATCACGCATTTTTTCTGTGAACACGACACGCTCATAAGTTGCAGAAGTAATGGTACGTTTTTTATTCTGTTTTTCTTTTACGCGGATAGCGGAAAGAAGGGAACGGATACGGATACGTGCTGCACCTAAGTTGTTTACTTCATCAATTTTCAAACAAGTATATATTTTATCCGAACCGGTTAAAATATCATTTACACAATCCGTTGTTACAGCATCCAGACCACAGCCAAAGGAGTTTAACTGAATTAAATCCAAATCATCTCGCTGTTTTACAAAGTTTGCAGCATCGTACAAACGAGAGTGGTACATCCATTGGTCCATAACAATAAGCGGACGCTGCAGTTTTCCTAAATGGGAAACAGAGTCTTCTGTTAACACACAAAGTCCATAGGAATTTAAAAGCTCCGGAATGCCGTGGTTGATTTCCGGGTCAATATGGTATGGACGACCTGCAAGTACAATGCCGCGTACATGATTTTTTTCCATATATTCCAGAACTTCTTCGCCTTTTTTCATGATCTCCATACGGGCAACAGCAAGCTCGCTCCAGCTTTCGGTTACGGCATCGCGAATTTCCGCTTCCGGTATATGAAATTCCTTTGAAAAGCATGCCACAAGCTGTTTGGAAACGGTTTCCTCATTTGTAAGAGCCAGAAACGGATTTAAAAACCGTACTTGCCCCGAAGTGATTTCATCTACATTATTTTTAATATTTTCGGAGTAAGACGTTACAATCGGGCAGTTATAGTGGTTATTTGCCTCTGGCTGTTCATTTCGTTCATATGGAATGGACGGATAGAAAATAAAGTCCACATTCTGGTGAATCAGCCATGCAATATGTCCATGAGCCAATTTTGCCGGATAACACTCGGATTCGCTTGGAATCGTGTCAATTCCCATTTCGTATATTTTACGGCTGGATTGCGGAGATAGGCAAATCGAAAATCCAAGTTTCGTAAAAAAGGTTGCCCAGAATGGATAATTTTCGTACATATTTAAAATACGTGGAATTCCCACAATGCCACGTTTTGCCTTATTTGGAGGCAGTACATCATAATCGAATATTCGTTTATTTTTATATGCAAACAAGTTTGGAAGGTCTGCGTTTTTGCGTTCTTTTCCTAAGCCTTTTTCACAACGGTTTCCGGTAATATATTGTCTATTGCCGGAAAAGCGGTTGATAGTTAAAAGACAATGGTTTGTACAGCCTTTACAACGTGATAATTTGGTCGTATACGTAAGTGCCTTAATCTCTTCAATAGAAAGCATAGTGGTGTTATAGCCTGCTTCATGACGTTCTCTGGCTATTAAAGCTGCACCGAATGCACCCATAATACCAGCGATATCAGGTCTGGTAACCTTAACGCCTGTAATTTTTTCCAGACTGCGAAGAACGGCATCATTATAGAATGTTCCGCCTTGTACGACAATGTTTTCTCCTAAGTCTTTTGCATCAGTAAGTTTGATTACTTTAAACAAAGCATTTTTAATAACGGAATAAGCAAGTCCGGCAGAGATATCGGCAACGGTTGCTCCTTCTTTTTGTGCTTGTTTTACTTTGGAATTCATAAATACTGTGCAGCGAGTTCCTAAATCAATTGGATTTTTTGCCAAAAGGGCTTCTTTTGCAAAATCGGAAACGCTGTAATTTAAGGATTTTGCAAAGGTTTCAATAAAAGAACCACATCCGGAAGAACAAGCTTCATTTAATTGAACAGAATCGATGGTCTGTTTTTTGATTTTAATACATTTCATATCCTGACCACCGATATCTAAAATGCAGTCTACATTTGGGTTGAAGAAAGAAGCTGCATAATAATGAGCAACCGTTTCTACTTCACCTTCATCTAACATAAGAGCTGCTTTCAAAAGAGCCTCTCCATAGCCTGTGGAGCAGGAATGGACGATGTTTGCATCGTTTGGAAGTTGCTTATAAATATCCGTAATGGCATCAATCGCACAAGTGAGTGGATTTCCATTATTGTTACTGTAAAAGGAATAGAGAAGACTGCCATCTTCACCTACCAATGCGATTTTTGTCGTAGTAGAGCCCGCATCAATGCCGAGGTAGCAGTTACCCTTATAAGAGGCTAAATCTGCCTTTTTTACACAATGTTTATTGTGACGTTCTAAAAACGCTTCGTAGGATTCTGAGTTATTCGTATTTGAATGGTTACAAAAATCACGAACAAATAACGGTTCCATACGTGTAACTTCAAATTCCATATGAATTTCTTTGGAAAGAGCACTTTCTAATTCCGAAAGTGTAGTAACAGAATCTTCCTTATAATTTAAAGCAGAGCCCATTGCTGCGAATAAATGGGAATTTTCCGGCATAAGGGCGTGTTCTTTATCCAGATTTAATGTGCGGACAAATGCACCACGAAGTTCTGATAAAAAGTGCAGCGGACCACCTAAAAATGTGACATGACCACGAATTGGTTTTCCACATGCGAGACCGCTGATAGTCTGGTTTACGACAGCCTGGAAGATAGAAGCAGATAAATCTTCTCTTGTGGCGCCCTCATTAATAAGTGGCTGAATGTCTGTTTTGGCAAATACACCACAGCGAGCAGCGATTGGATAAATCGCTTTATAGTTTTTTGCATATTCATTTAAGCCTGTAACATCGGTCTGAATCAAAGAGGCCATCTGGTCGATAAAAGACCCCGTACCTCCGGCACAAATACCATTCATACGCTGTTCTACGTTTCCGCCTTCAAAATAAATAATTTTTGCATCTTCACCACCTAATTCAATTGCCACATCCGTTTGTGGGACAAAATGAGAAAGTGCGGTAGATACAGCAATCACTTCCTGCACAAAAGGTACATTGATATGTTTGGCAAGTGTAAGACCTCCCGAACCGGTAATAACAGGAGCGATTTTACAATCGGAAAGTTGTTTTAAGGCTTTTTCAATAAGTCCGTGTAATGTTTCGCGGATATTAGCAAAATGTCTCTCATAATCGGAAAATAATAATTGGTTGTTTTCATCTAAAATAGCAATTTTTACTGTGGTTGAACCAATATCAATTCCCAGCTTATGTAATGTAGTATTTGTCATCTGTAATTCCTCCGTTACTTTTTGCAAGTTTTCCAAACTACATTTTTCGGAATGACATTATAGAGGTTTTTGGAAAAGAAAACAACTCAGATTTGGTAAAGATTTTATTAAAAAAGTATAAACTCGTATATAAGAGTGACAGATGGAAATGGTATTGCTCATGTGTAAACAGTAATACAAGAAACATAAACAATTCATAAACAATAGGAAGTTTCGTTGACAAAAAGTCAAGTATGTAATTATAATGGAAATTAAGTGACATGTAATTTTGCATAAAAAAGGAGAAAAAATATGAATTGGATGCATAAATTAGAAAAGAAGTGGGGCAGGCAAGCCATTTTTGATTTGCATAAATACTTTGTATTTGCGTTTTTTATTGGATTTGTGATGAATCATGTGAATCCAAGTGTTATGAGTTATTTTACATTTTCCGTGGATGGAATATTGCAAGGACAGATATGGAGGCTATTGACATGGGTATTTGTATGTCCAAGCAGTAGTGTATTTACGCTTTTGTTTATGTTATGTTTGATTCCAATGGGCAGAACGCTGGAGCATTTCTTAGGGGTATTTCGTATGAATGTCTATCTGTTCGGAGGAGTGCTTTTGAACATTATCGGCGGAATTTTGGTATACGTGATAACGAAATTGACAGTAGGCATTGGATTTCCGGTATATTTATCTACTTATTATATATTGCTTTCCATTTTTATGGCAATGGCGATTTGTGTACCGGATGCAACCGTAAACTTATATTTTATTTTGCCAATTAAAATGAAATGGATGCTTGCACTTTATTTGGCAGAACTGGCATATGAATTGTTTACGTATTATAGAGCCGGTGGAATGTTAGTTGTAGCTGTATATGGTTCGCAGATTATTTTTGCATTGCTGAATTTATATTTGTTTTTCTATTTTTCAAAGGTACGCCTTACAGGAAAACAAAGAAAGCGTCAGAGAGAATTCCAAAGAGAATTTCGTACAAACTTTACAGAACCAAGACCGGGTTCTGGTATTACCAGACATAAATGTGCGATTTGCGGACGTACAGAGCTGGATGACCCATCGCTTACATTCCGTTATTGCTCAAAGTGTACAGGCAATAAGGAATATTGTAATGACCACTTATTTACGCATGAACATCGGTAGTATCTGTAACTTTAAGTTGACAAAGGAATTAGTCAAAATTATAATAGAAACATCGCAAAAATTTCCTATTTAGAAAAAACAAAAATGCTGACTTCGGGCTGCCGAACAGCAGGGAAGGACGGAAGTTATGGAAAACGAAACAGTTGTTTCAAAGAATTTTATTGAAAATATTATCGAAAAAGATATTGCGGAAGGTCATTGTGAAGCAATCTGCACCAGATTCCCACCGGAACCAAATGGTTATCTTCACATCGGACATGCAAAATCCATTCTTTTAAACTATGGTTTGGCACAGAAATATGGTGGAAAGTTCAATCTTCGTTTTGACGATACAAACCCAACCAAAGAACGAATTGAGTTCGTAGAATCCATCAAAGCAGACGTAGCATGGCTTGGTGCGGATTGGGAAGACAGATTGTATTTTGCATCTGAATACTTTGACCAGATGTATGAAGGTGCGATTGCCTTAATCAAAAAAGGCAAAGCATATGTATCTGACTTAACAGCAGAACAGATTCGTGAATATCGTGGCACATTAACGGAGCCGGGAAAAGAAGACCCATATTCTAACAGAAGCGTAGAAGAAAACTTGGATTTATTTATCCGCATGAAAGATGGGGAATTTGAAGATGGAAGCAAGGTGCTTCGTGCAAGAATTGATATGACATCTTCCAACATCAATATGCGTGACCCGATTATTTACCGCGTAGCTCATATGACACATCATAGTGCGGGGGATAAATGGTGCATTTACCCAATGTACGACTTTGCACATCCAATCGAAGATGCGATTGAAGGCATCACACATTCTATTTGTACATTGGAATTTGAAGACCACAGACCATTGTATGATTGGGTTGTAACAGAACTTGGTTACAAGAAGAACCCGGAAGATGCTCCAAAACAGATTGAGTTTGCAAAATTATATTTGACAAATGTAGTAACAGGAAAGCGTTACATCAAAAAATTAGTAGAAGAAGGCATCGTGGATGGATGGGATGACCCAAGACTTGTATCTATCGCAGCTCTTAGAAGACGTGGATTTACACCGGAATCTATTAAGAAATTCGTAGAACTTTGTGGCGTCTCCAAAGCAAACAGTTCTGTAGACTATGCAATGCTTGAATATTGTATTCGTGAAGACTTAAAATTAAAACGTCCTCGTATGATGGCGGTTCTTGACCCAATTAAGGTGGTTATCGACAATTATCCGGAAGGACAGGTGGAATACTTAGAAGTTGACAACAACTTAGAAAATCTGGAACTTGGAAAACGTAAAGTACCATTTACAAGAGAACTTTACATTGACCGCGAAGACTTTATGGAAGTGCCGCCTAAGAAATACTTCCGTATGTTCCCGGGCAATGAAGTGCGTTTGATGAATGCATATTTTGTAAAATGTGAAAGTTTCGTAAAAGATGAAAACGGAAACATTACGGAAATTCATTGTACCTATGACCCTGCTTCCCGTGGCGGAAACAGCCCGGATGGACGTAAGGTAAAAGGCACAATTCATTGGGTATCTGCAGAATATGGCAAAAAAGTAACGGTTCGTCTGTACGAAAACCTGATTAATGAAGAACTTGGTGTTTATAATGAAGACGGAAGTTTGAATTTAAATCCAAACTCTCTTACTGTAGTAGACAACTGTATCGTAGAACCGGCTCTTATGGAAGCAAAAGCATACGATAGCTTCCAGTTTGTACGTCAGGGCTTCTTCTGTGCAGATGCAAAAGACTCCGTAGAAGGACAGCCGGTATTTAACCGTATTGTATCATTAAAGAGTTCTTTCAAATTGCCGACTGCGTAAGGCCGCATATTCGTCCATTTATTAAGGTATATTAAGTAGAAAATACTTAGTATACCTTATTTTTGTTATTTGAACACTTTACTGAAGAACAAGTAACTCTTTATTTTTTATTCAGCTATAAATAGGGTGGGTTAGGTATTATATATAGTATTAAATCTATAATTGAGCAGATTTTGAAAATTATACAAATACATAAAATGAATTCCATATAGTCTTAGTTGTTTCTTATAAAATATGCTTTGTTATTTTGTGTACTTTGTATAAAATCAGGTTGTAAAAGCTTACTGATTGAAAAATATGCAAAATAGTGTATAATAATATTAATATTTACTTAATATTTACTTAATGTTTTGTGAGGGATTTTATATGTTATTTAAGAGAGAAACACCAACAGAAAAAGAATTAAAGCTAATACAAAAAGAAGAAGAAAAACTACATAAAAAGGCATCTGAAAGAAAAGAAGCTGTATGGAAAAAAGAGTTGGAAAAGAAAATTCCAACCAATGTTTATGATGGCTTAAAGAGTGCATTTGGAAAAGCATTTTCCTTAATTTTTGAAAAGGGAACAGGAATTATTGAAAAAACATATAATAAAGATTCCATAGAAAAAGAGCATATGGTGTTAGATTATGATATTAAGATGAGAGGCAGACGAAAAGAAATGCGTCAGCTTCAAAAAACAGCAAAACGCAATAATTTAAAGAATGTAGCAATTACCACAGTAGAAGGAATTGGTTTAGGGGCACTTGGAGTAGGTTTGCCGGATATTGTACTTTTTGTGGGGATGATGATGAAAGGCATTTATGAATCTGCTGCACATTATGGCATTGATTATGAAGAAACGAGTGAAAAAGTGCTGATTTTAAAGATGATGGCAGCTTCTATGGCGACAGGTGAAAAGTGGGAAGTACAAAATCAGGAAGTGAATAGGCTGTTAGAACAGAAAACTTTGCAGTTTACAGAGGAAGATGTGAAAAAGCAAATAGAAACGACTGCAGAGGTATTTGCAATGGACATGCTTGTAATGAAATTTGTGCAGGGACTTCCAATTGTTGGAATTGTTGGTGGTATGACAAATCCGATTTATTATAATCGTGTGCTTGATTATGTGCAATTAAAATACAGAAAGCGTTATATTATGTCATTACAAGCGAAGTAACAATAAGTAGCAAAGCGGATTGCGAATATCCGCTAGAGGTTAAGTTTAGGCAAAGAAATGTGTTTTTAATGAAAGGCGATAGGAATTAATCCATGCTTGGGAAAATATAGCATAAGATAAATATAGAAAGGATGAGTTGCAATGGTTAGGCTGGTTTTTGTATTTCTGGTAAATAGCATACGATTATTATATATGCTTCCATTAATGCGAAGAATGGCGAAAAATCCGCAAAGATACTCGGAAGAAGAATGTTATCGTTTGGCAAGACATATTGTACGGTCAATTAAGGTTTCAGCAGGTACACGCACGAAAGCATATGGAACGGAAAATTTACCAAAGACAGGTGGTTATATGATGTATTCAAATCATCAAGGAAAGTATGATGTTTTTGGTATTATTAATACTCATAAATTGCCATGTACGTTGGTTATGGATAAAAAGAAATCCTATTGGCCTATGATAGATGAAGCAGTGAGCTTATTAAATGGAAAGCGTTTAGACAGAGAGGATGTTCGTCAGGCACTTACCGTTATCAATGAAGTGGCAAAGGAAGTGAAAAATGGCAGACGTTATATTTTATTTCCAGAGGGGGATTATGAATTTAACAATAAAAATAGAATAGGCGAATTTAAAAAGGGAAGTTTTAAGATTTCCCTGATGTCAAAAACACCGATTGTTCCTGTTGTATTGGTAAATTCTTATAAAGTATTTGACAGTTTTAATCTATTCGGACCTGTTACGACACAAGTACATTATTTGCCGCCAATTTTTTATGAAGAGTACAAAAATATGAAAACAAAGGAACTTGCGGAACTGGTACAAAAACGAATTGAAGAAAAAATGGAGGAGGTAAGACAAAAGCAGATTAGTAAACGTTGGTAGAAATTGTGGGTTGGATAGTATTTTTTGACTTTGTGAACGGGATTTGTATGTAAAAACAATATTGGACATGTTTTGGTAAATCTGAAATGATTTATGCAAAATTAGTTATAATAAAAAAAGGAGAATCATATGAAGATTAGGGGATTGTGTGAAAAGAATGTTATTTATTTTGACAACATCGGGTACGGGTTAAGAAACTATAACAATGAAGTGGTAACATTAGAAGAAGCAGAAGCATATGATTTCTTTTCCCAAAAAATACAAACATATGGAAAAGAAAATGCATTTGTGGATTTTTATTTCTTCACGTTAGAGGAAGATGCAAAAGAAAAAGTAATGCAGATTTTGACAGAAGAGGAACTTGCATATTTGGAAAAAATGCGTCCGGTGCGAACGGAAACACAGTTAGTGTTCCGCTTGGAAGATACATTGCTTGGAATAATTATAAAATTAAATGCAAGAGAAATACTGTTTTCAACCATATATTTTCAGGGGGTGGAGGAGCGTAGTCCGGAAACTTATTGGGGAAATTATAAAAAAGAATATGTGAAATTTTATTTGTAAGTGTATATTTGCTGCAAGTAAGCCTGTTGCTCAGTTTTTGGGCAGCAGGCTTTTATGATCTTGAAAAAAAGTAAAAATACTTATCGTCAAAAAGTTATTGAAGTCTTTAAGAGATATGATAAACTAAAATTTATTCCGATATTGAAGATATTTAACGTGAGTTCGATAAAAATATGTAATAAAAGTTGGATAATAACATGTGAAAAATACGATAACCACCCTACTTTTCAAGGGGAATAATGGCGAAAGGGAAATATAAAAGTAGAAAAGAGAGGATAGGAGAAAGCGTATGAATCAGACAGGAAACAAAATTTTAGGAATTATCACAGCATTAGCAGGGATTTTAATCATCATTTATATTTCATTTTTCACAACAGTTGTAAAAGACTCTTTCTTGCATGAAACCAATCGGAAGCTGCATATTGCAGAGTATTTGCAGATGTCAGAAGAAGACTTAGATGCAGTTACGACTTCCATGGTGTCTTTTGTAATGGGAAAACAGGATACTTTGCAGGTACAGGTTGAAATGGCAGGTGTAGAAAGAGGTTTTTTCAACGAAAAAGAAATTGTGCATATTGAGGATGTAAGAGATTTGATTAGCAACTTGCGTATTTTCATTACAGGATGTGGAATTGTTTTTCTTGCAGGAACTTTATATTTATGGAAGAAAAAGCAGTTGCCATATTTGGCAAAGGGGTATTTTATCGGACTTTTGTTTGTGATTGTATTGGTAATGATAGTTAGCATTTTGGCAATTGCAGATATCACAACAGTAATTAATGGATTTCACTATCTGTTTTTTGACAATGACTTGTGGATTATGAATCCGGCAACGGATAAGGTTATCTATTTGTTTACAGAGGATATGTATCTGGATGCGATTATCCGTATTGGCGGATGTTTGGGAGCGTTGCTTTTTGTAGCAACGGTAGGTGTTTTGGTTATTTTCAAGAAAAATAATAGAAAATTTTAATCAGACAAAAATATGTTTTGAAATTGTATCAAGTATACAAAAAAGCAAGAAAAAATATAAAAAAATTATGCAATTTTGATAGAAAAAACATAAAATATACTTGGAAAATTTACCAATATTGATTATAATATACCTAAGAAACAAAGAAAGCAGGTAATGAAGAAATGGCTTGGTATGATGAGGCAGTATTTTATCACATTTATCCTTTAGGATTGAGCGGGGCACCGAAACACAATGCATATGAAGCACCCGTACACAGACTGAGGGATATGAAAGAATGGATTGGACATGTAAAGGAAATCGGATGTAATGCAATTTACATTGGACCGTTGTTTGAATCCGTTGGACATGGTTATGAAACTACCGATTATAAAAAATTGGACAGCCGTTTAGGAGACAATGAAGATTTAAAAGATTTTGTGGCAACTTGCCATAGTCAGGGAATCCGCGTAATTTTTGACGGTGTATTTAACCACACGGGACGTGACTTTTTCGCTTTTTCCGATATTCGTGAAAACCGCGAAAATTCATGCTACAAAGATTGGTATTGTAATGTAAACTTCTGGGGAAATACCGAATATAACGATGGATTTTCTTATGAAAACTGGGGCGGATACAACCTTTTGGCAAAATTAAATCAGCACAATCCGGCAGTAAGAGATTATATTTGTGATGTCATTCGTTTCTGGGTAAGTGAATTTGATGTAGACGGTATTCGTTTGGATGCAGCAGATGTTATGGATTTTTCCTATATGCAGGCACTTCGTCAGGTTGCAAATGAAGTAAAACCGGATTTCTGGCTGATGGGTGAAGTTATTCACGGAGATTATACAAGATGGGCAAATGACAATACGCTTCATGCGGTAACGAATTATCAGTTGCATAAGGCGTTATATTCCGGCCATAATGACCATAACTATTTTGAAATTGCCCATACAGTGAAACGTCTTTATGAAATGGGACAAGGCAGATTACAACTTTATAATTTTACAGATAATCATGACGTAGAACGTATTTATACAAAATTGCAAAATAAAGCACATTTTGCACCGGTGCATATTTTAACTTATACATTACCGGGTGTTCCTTCTATTTATTATGGTTCTGAATTTGGTATTGAAGGAAGAAAAGAGCAATGGTCTGATGATTCGTTAAGACCATATCTGAATTTAGCAGATTTTAAAGATGCAAAAGAAAATAATCCTTGCACAAAAGTGATTTCACAGTTAGGAAAGGTTCGTCAGCGTGTAAAAGCCTTATCGTATGGTGATTACAGAGAATTATTGCTTACAAACAGACAATATGCATTTTCTCGTAATTTTGAAGGCTCAAGCGTTGTTGTAACAGTAAACAATGATGACAGCGATTATGTAATGACACTTCCGGCTGGAAATGTGGCAGAATATATTGGGGCATTATCCGGACAAAGAGTATCTGTGGTAAATGGCAATATCGTAGTAAATGTAAAAGCAAACTATGGCGATATTTGGGTTCCATATGAAGAATATATGTGGGCTTGTGAAGAAGAAAACAAACAAAATGCTGCTAACCTGGAAGATATGAATACAGATGCACAAAATGAAAATACAGAAAACGAAGTTGCAGAAGTTTCAGATGAAATATTTGAAGCCGAAATAGAAGGTGTTGCAGAATTAGAAATTTCTGATGATGGAGAAGAAGATGGAAATACAGAAGAAAATGCCATGACAGAAGAACAAGTAGCAAGCATTGACAACCTTGTAGAAGACGAAAGTTTCTTCGTAGACGAAGATGAGGTTGTGGAAGATGATGATGCAAAAGAAAGCGACACAGAAGAATATGAGGAAGAAGCTGAAGCAGCAGAAGAATCACATACAGAAAATGCAGATAACTCACAAATGGAAGCTGTTGTTGCAAAAGAAACTGTTGCAGAGGAAAAAGAACAACAAGTGTCAGGACCTACCGCTATGGAGCTTGCAAAAGCTGCATACGAAAAAGCATTCGAAGAAGGCAGAATTGCAGGGCTTCAAGAAGCGATTATTGCACGCATGGAACGTAATGGCTATGTGACAGACCAGATGCGTAATGATGTATACAACCAGACACATATTCTATCACTCATTAACTGGATAAAGAGTTTTTAATTATTTATGAATGTGTGATGATAAAGAAAGTTTGAAAAAGTTGTAAGTGTAGAAGAAAAACAGGAAGATACTTCGAAAGTTTAAAAGTATCTTCCTGTTAATTATTTGTTATCCGTTTTTATTTATTCTGTTCAGCTTCCTGTAATTTCATTGCACGAACTTTGAGTGGAAGTCCGAATAATGTAATGAAACCATCTGCATCATGGTGGTCATACATATCACCTGTTGTGAAGCTTGCAAGAGACTCATTGTAAAGGGAGTATGGAGAAGTTGTTCCGGCTTTAATGATATTTCCTTTGTAAAGTTTGAATTTTACTTCACCTGTTACATATTCCTGTGTAGAGGTAATAAATGCCTGAACTGCTTCACGAAGTGGTGTGAACCATTTTCCTTCATAAACAATCTGAGCCATTTTGTTGCCCATATCTTTTTTCACTTCCATAGTAGCACGGTCAAGAATTAATTCTTCTAACTGTTTCTGTGCTTCCATAAGGATAGTTCCACCAGGTGTTTCATATACACCACGGGATTTCATACCAACAACACGGTTTTCTACGATATCTACGATACCAATACCATGTTTTCCACCAAGTGCGTTTAATTCACGGATGATGTCAGCAACTTTCATTTCTTTGCCGTTTACTGTCTTTGGAACACCTTTTTCAAATGTCATGGTTACATATTCGCCTTCATCCGGAGCTTTTTCAGGAGAAACGCCAAGTACGAGTAAGTGGTCGTAGTTTGGTTCCTGTGCCGGGTCTTCTAATTCTAAGCCTTCATGGCTGATGTGCCAAAGGTTACGGTCACGGCTGTAGCTGGAGTTTGTAGAGAATGGAAGGTCAATACCGTGTGCTTTGCAGTATTCAATTTCTTCTTCACGAGACTGCATTCCCCATGTATCAAGTCTCCATGGAGCGATGATTTTTAAGTCCGGAGCTAATGCTTTGATAGTAAGTTCGAAACGAATCTGGTCATTTCCTTTACCGGTTGCACCGTGGCAGATAGCAGTAGCACCTTCTTTTCTTGCGATTTCTACTAATCTTTTTGCGATTCCCGGACGAGCCATGGATGTTCCGAGTAAATATTTGTTTTCGTATACAGCACCGGCCTGTACGCATGGGATGATATAGTCTTCACAGAATTCATCTGTGATATCTTCGATATAAAGTTTGGTAGCACCGGATAATTTTGCTCTTTCATCCAGTCCGTCTAATTCTTCACCCTGTCCGCAGTCGATACAGCAGCAGATAACTTCATAATCATAATTTTCCTTTAACCAAGGGATAATAGCGGTAGTATCAAGACCACCTGAATACGCTAATACAACTTTTTCTTTCATAACTTAGCATTTCCTTTCGATATGTAAAATTTCAGTAACTATTCAATAGGTCTGTGTATTGACGATAAAAACGATGAATAGTTATGTACTCAAAATTAATAATGACTATACTATACACCTGTATCTTTAGAAATGCAAGGGAAAAAATATACAAAATATTAAGAAAAAATGTATAAATATACGACAAAACATAAAAATATACACAAAAAATGAATAAATATACAATAAATATAAAAAAGGGGCTTTACGAATCCAAAAAGGTGTACTATTATATTAGGAAGTCGGTCGTAATTGGACCGGACGTTTATAAGTTTTGTTACAATTGTTAAAAAGTAGAGCTATAGTATGATAATTATGAAGATATGAAACGATTCGTATCTGGGACAAGAGGAGCAAGTATGATAAAAGCAGGAATTATCGGAGCAACCGGATATGCAGGTGCAGAACTGGTGCGTATTTTATGGAATCACAAAGAAGTAGAAATTGTATGGTATGGTTCAAGAAGTTATGTAGACAAAGCATATGCATCTGTGTACAACAATATGTTTACACTGGTAGATGCAAAATGTTTAGATGACAATATCGAAGAACTGGCAAGTCAGGTAGACGTTATTTTCACCGCAACTCCACAGGGATTTTTAGCAGGTGTTTTAACAGAAGAAATCTTAAGTAAAGTAAAAGTGATTGACTTAAGTGCTGATTATCGTATCAAGGATGTATCTGTATATGAAAAATGGTATGGAATTGAGCATAAGAGTCCACAATTTATCCAAGAAGCTGTATATGGACTTTGTGAAATTAATCGTGACAAGATAAAAGGAAAACGTTTGGTAGCAAATCCGGGCTGTTATACCACATGTTCTATTTTAACTGCATATCCGCTTGTAAAAGAAGGCTTGATTGATGCAAATACCTTAATTGTGGATGCAAAATCCGGTACTTCCGGGGCCGGACGTGGTGCAAAACTTCCGAATTTGTTTTGTGAAGTAAATGAAAATATGAAAGCATATGGCGTAGCTTCTCACAGACACACACCGGAAATTGAAGAACAGTTAGGCTATGCAGCAGGAGAAGAAATCGTAATCAATTTCACACCACATCTTGTACCGATGAATCGTGGTATTTTGGCTACAGAATATGCTTCCTTAAAGAAAAAAGAAGATGGAACATATCCAACTTATGAAGAAATCAAGGCAGTATATGATAAATACTATAAAGATGAACCATTTGTGCGTGTACTTGAAAAAGGAAATTGTCCGGAAACAAAATGGGTAGAAGGCAGTAACTTTGTAGATATCAACTTTGTGATTGATGAACGTACTGGACGTATTATTATGATGGGGGCAATTGACAATCTGGTAAAAGGTGCAGCAGGTCAGGCAGTTCAGAATATGAATCTGCTCTTTGGATTTGAAGAAACAGAAGGACTTATGATGGTTCCGATGTTCCCATAGTGGAAAACAGCTGTGAGAAAAAGCTAAAATAAATACGATTATTTATAATAAAAAAATGTTTAAGAAAATGGAACGTAAATCCTGCTGTATTTATGTAGCAGGTAGTTCATGATAAAGTAAGGATAAGAGAGAAAAATTATGAGCAATCAGGAAACAGTAACTTTACGTGAAATGCAGTTGGAAGACTATGAACAGGTTTATAAGTTATGGCTTACCATTGATGGTTTTGGAATCCGAAGTATTGATGACTCCTATGAAGGCGTGGAACGCTTTTTAAAGAGAAATCCAACTACTAGTGTGGTTGCAGAAATAAATGGGCGTATTGTTGGTTCCATTCTCTGCGGACATGATGGCAGACGAGGCTGTTTTTATCATGTGTGTGTACATAAAGATTACCGCAAACGCGGCATTGGAAAATCCATGGCAGTTTTTTGTATGAAAGCATTGCAGAAAGAAAAAATAAATAAAGTTTCATTAATTGCATTTAAAACAAATGAAGTTGGAAATCGTTTCTGGAAAGGGGAACATTGGACGTTCCGCGAAGATTTAAACTATTACGATTTTTCTTTAAATGATGAGAATATAACCAGATTTAATAAAGGATAAGAAAAGAGGCAAACATGACAGAAGAATACATGAAAAAATTACAAGATAAGGCAAACGTATTAATTGAAGCACTTCCATATATCCAGAGATTTAACCGCAAAATTATCGTAGTAAAATATGGTGGTTCTGCAATGGTAGATGAAAAACTCAAAAAACAGGTGATTCAAGACGTTACTTTATTAAAATTAGTTGGATTTAAGCCGGTTATCGTGCATGGCGGTGGAAAAGAAATCAGTAAATGGGTAAAGCTCACAGGAAAAGAACCGGAATTTGTAAACGGACTCCGCAAAACAGATGCAGAGACAATGGAAATTGCAGAAATGGTCTTGAATAAAGTAAATAAATCACTTGTTCAGCTAGTGGAAGGATTAGGCGTAAAAGCAATTGGTATCAGCGGACAAGATGGCGGTTTATTGAAAGTAAAGAAAAAACTCATAGACGGACAAGACATTGGGTTTGTAGGTGAAGTAACAAATGTAAAGACACGCATTATTTACGATATGTTAGAAAAAGATTTTCTTCCAATTATTTGCCCAATTGGTATGGATGAGAATTTCCAGAGTTATAATATTAATGCAGACGATGCTGCATGTGCGATTGCGACAGCTCTTTGTGCAGAAAAATTAGCATTTTTAACAGATATTGCAGGCGTATATCAGAATCCGGAAGACCCGACTACTTTGATTTCCGAACTTTCTTTAGGCGAAGCTAGAGAATTGATTAAATCCGGATTTATCGGAGGTGGTATGCTTCCAAAATTAAATAATTGCATTGATGCCATTGAAAATGGCGTTTCCCGTGTACATATTTTAGATGGAAGAATTGCACATTGCTTATTGCTTGAAATTTTTACAAAAGACGGTATTGGAACAGCGATAATTTCGGATGATTCTAAATTTCCAATCCATTATTAATGCTATGAGCAAGCAGCAAGGCGGATTGCGAATATCCGCTTGACGAGTCATTCTTGAAATTCATGACAGAAAGAAGGCATAAAATGAAAACATATATGGAAAAAGCCGATGGAGCGTTGCTTCATACGTACAATCGTTTTCCGGTAGTATTTGACCATGGCGAAGATGTGTATCTTTATGATACGGAAGGAAAAAAATATCTGGATTTTGCAGCAGGTATTGCCGTAAATTCTTTGGGATACAGCAATGAAACCTATAAAAATGCTTTAAAAGACCAGGTAGATAGACTGTTGCATATTTCGAATCTTTACTATAGCGAGCCAATTGCAGATGCAGCGGAGAAACTTTTGAAGGTTTCAAAAATGGACCGCGTTTTCTTTACAAACAGCGGTACAGAAGCAATTGAAGGTGCAATTAAGGCAGCAAAGAAATATGCATATACAAGAGATGGACACAATGGGCATGAGATTATTGCATTAAATCACTCATTCCATGGCAGAAGTTTGGGTGCACTTTCCGTAACCGGAAATGCTCATTATAGAGAACCATTCGGACCACTTCTTCCGGGTGTTCAATTTGCTGATTTTAATGATTTACAATCCATAAAAATAAAGATTACCAATCGTACTTGTGCGATTATTATGGAAACAGTTCAGGGCGAAGGCGGCATTTATCCGGCAGACCCGGAGTTCTTAAAGGCAGTACGTGCCCTTTGTGACGAAAAAGATATTCTTTTGATTTTTGATGAAATTCAATGTGGCATGGGACGTTGCGGAGAAATGTTTGCGTGGCAGGCATATGATGTAAAACCGGATATTTTAACATCTGCAAAAGCATTAGGATGCGGTGTTCCGGTAGGTGCGTTCCTTATGACGGAAAAAGTAGCAGAAAAATCATTAGTTCCGGGCGACCATGGAACAACATATGGCGGAAATCCATTTGTAGGAGCTGCTGTTTCTGCTGTTCTTGATATATATGAAGAAAAACAGATTGTAAATCATGTAAAAGAAATTTCCGCATATTTGGAAGCAAAATTAGATGAATTAGTAGAAAAATATGATTGTCTGACTGCACGCAGAGGTATGGGACTTATGCAGGGCGTAGTGAGTACAATTGCACCGGGAAAAATTGCAGCAAAAGCATTAGAGAATGGATTAATTGTAATTTCAGCAGGAAGTGACGTTATCCGCCTTGTTCCACCACTTGTAATTGAAAAAGAACATGTAGATGAAATGATTGTAAAATTAGAAAGTACATTAGAAGCATTGGCGTAAGTCAAAATATGAGTGATTGTATGTTACTTTTCAGACCCATGCCAATCACTACGCTGATTGGCGTGGAGAGAACACGTAAAGCAACGATTGTATAGCATTTAAAAAATACATTGCGAAATAATATTGTAATATTTTTAAAAATTCGGTAAAATAGCTATAGACATTGAGAGTTCTTCCCATGGGAAGAAAGTTTATGAAAAAACGAATAGTATGTGTAAAATTTAGAAATAAGATAGCAAAGAGTGTGCTTTTAAGTGCACTCATTGTTGTGTTTATCTGTGGATGTGGCAAAGATACAGAAGACTATATTCATACAGATATTATGCAGTCAACAGAATCAATGATAGAATCCGAAGAAGAAACGCAGTCTGTATGGATGACAGATGCAACGCAAACACAAGCAGAGGTTTGTGTGTATATTTGCGGATGCATCAAACAGCCCGGTGTGTATTTTTTAGAAGAAGGAAGTCGGGTATGTGATGTTTTGGAAGCCGCTGGAGGTTTTACGCAGGAAGCCGCGACGGATTATTGGAATCAGGCAAGGCTTCTTTTAGATGGAGAGATGATTTATATTCCCACAAAAGAAGAAGCAGACAAGCAGACATTACCGGAAATGAGCCAAACAAGTGGAATGTCTGAAAAGGATACAGAGAAAGTAAACATTAATACAGCATCGAAAGAAGAATTGATGAAAATTCCAAGCGTAGGAGAAACCCGGGCAGAAAGCATTCTTGCTTATAGGGAGGAGCATGGAGCGTTTTCGGATATTTCGGATATTAAAAATGTGTCCGGTATTAAAGACGGTGTGTTTGAGAAAATGAAAGATTATATAGTTGTAAACTGAGGTGGAAAATGGCAAAGAAAGTTCTTGTAGTTGATGATGAAAAGTTAATTGTAAAGGGAATTCGATTCAGTCTGGAACAAGATGGAATGGAAGTGGATTGTGCATATGATGGAGAAGAAGCTTTTCAAATGGCACAAGCAAAGAAATACGATATGATTCTTCTTGATGTAATGCTTCCAAAAATGAATGGATTTGAAGTTTGTCAGGCAATTCGGGAATTTTCTGATATGCCAATCGTTATGCTTACAGCAAAAGGCGATGACATGGATAAGATATTAGGTTTGGAATATGGTGCAGATGACTATATTACAAAACCATTTAATATTTTGGAAGTAAAAGCAAGAATCAAGGCAATTATGCGTCGTACTTCCGGTGGAACCAAAAAGGAAGTAAATGAAAGAATCATTGAAAAGGGTGATTTGAAATTAGATTGCGAAAGCAGACGATTATTTATAAACGGAAGAGAAGTAAACTTAACCGGAAGGGAATTTGAAATTTTAGAATTGCTTGTGAAAAATGAAAATAAAGTATACAGCAGAGAAAATCTTTTAGAAGCAGTATGGGGCAAGGGCTCTCCGGGTGATGTACGTACCGTAGACGTACATGTACGACGTTTAAGAGAAAAAGTAGAAGCGAATCCAAGTGAACCAAAATATGTTCATACAAAATGGGGTGTAGGCTACTACTATATCCAAAAGTAATAAAGGGGCTGCCTTATGCAAAAAACTGCTAATTTGTTAAAGTATTTAAAAAGTTTGAGATTTCGTTTTGGGGCGATGATTGTTGCGGCAGCATTAATTCCGGCTGTAATAGTTGCTACGTGCATATTGACATTTTATGAAACACGTGCACTTATAATACGTGAAAGTGAGGTAATGAGTCAGGCACGTATTTTGAGCAATCAGATTGCCACAAGTGAGTATATCAATGCCAAGGTAAACAACGATTCTACCACCATATTGGCACAAATTGATATGTTGACAAATGTCTATGATGGACGAGTGCTAATCGTAGATGAGAATTTTCGTATTATTTATGATACTTACAATATGGATGAGAGCAAAACGATTATTTCAGAGGAAGTAATTAAGGGATTTTCGGGAACAGAAACAACCAGTCATGATTCTGAAAATAATTATTTGGAAATGTCAATTCCGATTATTCATCCGAATGATGAAACAGATACGATTTTAGGTGTGCTTGTGGTTAGCGTGTCTACTAGTAATATCGCCTTAAATGCAGGTTACCTAACACAAATTGCATGGATTGTGATTGTAGTGCTTACCTTTTTTATCAGTTTTTTATCCATATTAATTGCTACCAAAATGACCATGCCGTTCCGCAAATTGTCAGATGGCATTGCAGCTGTTCAGACCGGATATGGCGATGATAGTTTAATGGTGCAGGATTATACGGAAACAGCGGAAATTTGTGAGAGTTTGAATGAAATGTTAGGGCGTATGAAAGTCATGGATGAATCTCGTCAGGAATTTGTATCAAACGTGTCTCATGAATTAAAAACACCGCTTACATCCATGAAGGTGTTGGCAGATTCTTTGAATAGTATGCCGGATGCACCGGTAGAGCTGTATCAGGAATTTATGGCAGATATTACAAATGAAATTGAACGAGAAACTAAGATTATTAATGACCTGTTATCTTTGGTAAAAATGGATAAATCAGCGGCAACATTAAATATTTCTACAATTCATATCAATGAACTATTAGAACAGATTTTAAAACGTTTGCAGCCAATTGCAGACAAGCAAAAAGTAAAACTAGTATTAGAAAGTTTCAGACCTGTTACGGCCGAAGTAGATGAAGTGAAAATTACGCTCGCCTTTACGAATTTAGTAGAAAATGCCATTAAATACAATCGTATTGATGGAGAAGGTTGGGTGCATGTGACTTTAAATGCAGACCATCAGTATTTTTACTTAAAAGTAGAAGATTCCGGCATGGGAATTCCGAAGGAAGATTTGGACCATATTTACGAGCGTTTCTATCGTGTAGATAAATCACATTCCAGAGAAATTGGCGGAACAGGATTAGGTCTTGCGATTACACGGAGTTCTATCCTTATGCATAGAGGTGCAATCAAAGCACATAGTGAGTTAGGGGAAGGCACGACATTTGATGTGCGTATTCCGTTAAATTTTATCGCATAGGAGTTGGAGTAAAATGGAACATAGCTCTTAGAAATCCAGTTATTTTTTATAGGTGGTAATTTATGAGCACTTAGTAGGAGAATGCATGAAAAAAAGATTACAAGGGTTAATTTTTTGTTTTTGTCTGTTATTGGCATTCACAGGATGCGGTAATAGTGGCAAAGAGAATGGCGAATATCAGGTATATTATGTAAATATTGAAAACAGCAAAATTCTTCCGGAAGATTATGATAGCAGCGGTGCAACGGGAGAAGAACTGATTGCAGAACTTTTAGAGAGAATGCAGATGGCACCCAATTCAGGAAAGTTAAGAAGAACTATTCCACAATCAATAGAAGTAAAAGGATTTACCATAAACGAAGATTTGCTTACAATTGATTTTAGCAAAGGGTATAGCAGTTTATCTGCTACGGAGGAAGTGTTGGTTCGTGCGGCAGTTGTAAAAACCGTATTACAGGAGAGCACTATTTCGCGTGTGTCATTTACGGTAGAAACAGAGCCGCTTTGCAATAAATCAGGTTCTCTGGTGGGAAGCATGAATAAAGATAGTTTTGTGGAAAATCCGGGGAAACAGATTAATACGACAGTAGAAACACAATTGAAACTTTATTTTGCAAATTCGGATGGAACAGGTTTAGTAGAAGAAAGTAGAGAAGTCCATTACAGTACAAATATTTCTGTAGAAAAGCTGATTGTGGAACAATTAATTGAAGGACCAAAAAAATCAGGAAGAAGAGCAACGATTCCTTCTGAAACGAAGATTATTTCCGTTACGGTAGCAGAAGGCGTATGTTATGTAAACTTGGATGCCTCTTTTTATAATCAAAATGCAGAAATAAAAGAAGAAGTTGTATTATATTCGATTGTAAATTCGCTTACAGAGCTGCAGGGCGTAAACAAGGTTCAAATTGCCGTGAACGGAGATACAAAAGGAAAATGCAGATATACGTATGAGCTTTCAAAAATGTATGAAGCAGATAAAAGTTTAATTATTGGAGAAAGTAACGAATGAGAAAAAGACCGCTTTTGTTGGCAGCGGGTTTCTTTTTAGCAGGAATCAGTTATGCGGCAGATAAGGATGTTCGGATATTCGTCCTTCTGCCGTTTCTTGTACTCTATCTTATGCTTCCGCAGATAAAGACCTTTGGAGGGAATGGAATAGGTTTGCGGAAAGCCTGTATAAGAGGTGGGCTGATACTTGTTTTGTTTGTTGTCGGTATGTTGCATATGGAGCAGCAAATGGAGTTTCGGGAAGCCTATCTGTCAGAAGTAACAGAGGGAAAAAGTACCACGATTCTAGGGGAAATTTCTAAAATGGAAAGAAACAGTTTTGGATATCAAATATATCTATCTAATTGTTATATTTTTCAAAATTTAAAGTATATACCGTGCAACGATGTTTTGGTATATGCATCTGACTCACAATTTCATGTGGGAGAAATTCACAAAATAACAGGAAAATTAAATACGTTTTCTACTGCACGCAATGAAGGAAATTTTGATAGTGCATCATATTATAAAAGTCAGAAAATCGATTTTTATATCAATATGCAAAGCACAAAGTATGTGGCAGATAATGCAAATTGGGTAACGAAGAATGTATACAAACTAAAAGAAACATTAGGCAAGGTATACGAGATTTGTTTGGCTGAAAGACATGCCGGTGTGATAAAGGGGATGGTACTTGGAGATAAGTCTACACTAGAAGAAGAATTAAAAGAGTTATTTACTTTGGCAGGTATCAGCCATATTCTGGCAATCTCAGGACTGCATGTGTCAGTTATCGGACGTGGATTATATCATTGTTTGCGAAAAATTGGATGTGGTTTTTTGCTATCGGGCATAGTGGCAGGAAGCCTTCTGCTGCTTTATGGTATTTTGACAGGCAATGGCATATCCGCCAGACGAGCGATTGGAATGTTGTTTATTTCTATGCTAGGTCAAGTGTTTGGCAGAAGTTATGATATGCTTAATGCATTAGGGGCAATGTGCTTGTTTTTATTATGGGAAAATCCATTTTTGATTGGATATTCCGGCTTTTGGTTTTTTGTAACTGCGTTATTTGGCGTGGGATTTGTGGGAGAGGTTTTTACACAAGAGACATTTTCCAAAAAGATGTTTGAACGAGAAATCGTGACAAGTGGGATTTCCGATACGAATGGTAGGGAGAATAAACCGGTTAGCTGGGGAATTCGAATGTTGCAACATATTGAAAATTCTTTATGGATGAGTATAGGTGTAACGATTACAACGTTGCCGATAGTAGCATATTGCTATTTTGAAGTGCCGATTTTATCATCACTTATTAATTGTTTAATTATTCCATTTCTTACACCATTGTTTTTCTGTGCATTATTTGGTGGTATTGTTGGAATTTTTTCTGTGCCATTAGCAAAATGGCTGCTTTATCCATGCGGATGGATGTTAGAGATG
Organism: uncultured Lachnobacterium sp.; assembly: GCA_937889225.1. Taxonomy (GTDB): domain Bacteria; phylum Bacillota; class Clostridia; order Lachnospirales; family Lachnospiraceae; genus Roseburia. The sequence goes on from CALAST010000003.1 coordinate 31,030, forward strand.
TATGAATGGATATGCCGTTTGAATGAGAAGCTGTCCTTTTTTATAGTAATTACAGGAAAACCATCTGTAGAAAAAATAGCGGTTTATTATGTGGTATTAATGGCAGGGATATGCTTGCTAAAGTATAGGCAAGAGTTACGATTGCAAGAAGAATAGAAGGTGTTAGCTATAAAATATATGTATGATTATAAATCGGTGGTAAATAGCGAAAGCGGTTTCTGCGTATTTGCTTTGTATGAATGTAAAAAGAGATTAAGGAAAGGGAAATATATGGATACGGATGATAAACAAAAAACTCGAAAAAGCAATAAGTTTTTTTGTTTGAGGAAGGCAAATAACATAGTGATAAAAATGCTGTTAATCATCGTGTGCTTTTTTATTATATTCCATCAACCGAAACATAGTTTTGAAGTAACTTTTTTAGATGTAGGACAAGGAGATGGCATTTATATTTGTGATGGAGAGGGAGGAGATTTTTTTATTGATGGTGGAAGTACAGATGAAAAAGAAGTAGGAGAACGAAGAATTTTACCATTTTTAAAAAGTAATGGAATAAAAAATATTGACTATTGGTTTGTTACACATGCAGATAGCGACCATATATCTGGACTTTTGGAAGTGTTGGAAAGTGGATATAACATTACCTATCTGGTATTCCCAAAAGCAGCTCCAAAAGATGAAAATTATGAGAAATTGGTGCTTGCAGCAGAAGAAAATGGAACGAATATCTTATATATGGAAGCCGGAAATTATATAAAAACAGAATCTTTACAGTTAAAATGTCTATATCCGAAAAATATAGAAATCAATGACCGCAATGATGCATCTTTAGTGTTGGAACTTACAAAAGAATCTTTTCGTGCTTTATTTACAGGAGATATTTCAAGCAATGTTGAGCAACAGTTGATAAAACAAGGTGTATTAAAAGAGATTTGGCTTTATAAAGTCGCTCACCATGGTTCCAAAAACTCAAATTCCAGTGAATTTTTACAAAAACTTTCACCAAAGATTGCCATAATTTCTTGTGGAGAGGGAAATTCTTATGGACATCCACATAAAGAAACATTAAAGCGTTTGGATATTATGGGAAGTATGGTTATGCCAACTATGGATTATGGGGCTGTTACAGTAAGAATGGAAAATGGGGAGATAAAAGTGAATGCATTTGTGAGATAGCATATTGCGGTTAGGAAAGGAACAGACATGTTATTTTTTATGCTTGTACCATGCATTCTAAAGTAGAATAGTATGATATTACGGTATAACGGGCTGGAGAAATCCAGTCGGTTTTTAGGTGTATATAACAGGTCCTGCACAATAAAACTGCTTGTAATAGCAGTCGTGAAATGCTATTCTTTTCATAAGCAGTAAGTATTTGGACTTTGTTGATTGTTATATTGTGGTAATTTAACAATACTTCTTGTTAAGATAGATGTCTACTGCTTTTGGTTTAATAAAAAACTGTGCCACAGCCTTGGCAGGCCATCGCACAGAGATTTTGTTCAATTTCAAGTTTCATTCAGGTTAGTCGTGCCGAAAGGCTTGATTATAAATATTATATTTTAAGGAGATTGCTGTTTGAGAAAAAACAACACCTTGGAGATTGTAGCGTAACCGGGAGGTTATGAATAACAATCAAATCGTAACCTCCCAGTATTGCAGTCAACAATCATCAGGAGGAAAAAATAATGAATAAAAATGACTATATCATTCGTTTAGAAAGAAAAGAGGAATATAGAGAAGTAGAGAACCTAGTAAGAGAAGCCTTTTGGAATGTGTATCGTCCAGGCTGTCTGGAACATTATGTGCTGAATCAATTGAGAGATGATGAAGCATTTGTATCGGAGCTCGACTTTGTAATGGACAAGGACGGGCAATTGATTGGACAAAATATGTTTATGTAATTTAATATTGTGAAACTGCAAGCCGATTTGGATAGTACCAAATCGGCTTCTTTCTATATTAGGGGTGTTCACATAAACGGTTTATCGTTAGTTTGTATCAATTTCACAGTCCTATGGAATTCTTATGGACATCCGGCTGAGGAAGCAGTAGAACAAGAATAGTTTTTGTTGACATATTTGTTATGAAGACTATAATTTTTTTATGGTAGAGGAACTGCTATATAAGATACTTGAAAATTGGGAGAAGAACAGAAAGGAAGAAACATGAAATCAATCGATGCAGATATCAAACAACAACAATTAAAAAATATGTACCTTTTATATGGCAAAGAACGTTATCTTATCCGTCAATATCGGGATAAGTTAAAAAAAGCGATTGTTTCTCCGGAAGATACGATGAATGTTACTATTTTTGAAGGAGAAGGATTAAATATAAGAGAAATCATTGAATTAGCGGAAACGCTTCCTTTTTTTGCAGAACACCGACTGATTATAGTAGAAGACAGTAAATTTTTTAAAAAGGGTGGCGATGAACTGGCAGAATACCTAAAACAGATTCCGGAAAGTACGTATGTTATATTTGTAGAAGAAGAAGTGGATAAACGTTCGAAAATTTATAGAGCCTTATCAAAAAATGGAAAAGCCGTAGAATTTGGCACGCAAAGTGATGAAATCCTGATGAAATGGGTAGTGGCAAAGATTGGAAAAGAAGGAAAAAATATTACGCAGGCAGCATATCAGAGTTTTATCCATAAAACAGGAACAGATATGGAAAATATCGAAAAGGAACTTGAAAAATTACTTTGCTATACCATGGAAAAAGACGTGATTGAGCCGCAAGATGTAGAGGCGATTACGACAGAACAAATCAGCAATAAAATCTTTGAAATGGTAGATGCAATTGCGACACATAAACAAAAAATTGCAATGGATTTATATTACGATTTGCTTGCTTTAAAAGAAGCTCCAATGCGTATTTTGTTTTTGATAACCAGACAATTTCAAATTTTATTAACAGTAAAAGTAATGGGAAACCAGGGATTTGGAAATAAAGATATTGCAGCGAAAGCCGGTTGTCCCGAGTGGACAGTACGGAAGTACCAATCACAGGCAAAGGCATTTTCATTAGATAAAATCAAGCAGGCACTAAAGGATGGTGTATCGTATGAAGAAGCAGTAAAGACAGGTCATATGAATGAGCGTATGGCGGTAGAGCTGTTTATTGTACAATATAGTAAATAAAAGAAAACCTACTGACATGACGGTATCAGTAGGTTTTTTATATAAGGGTGATAAATCAAATTGTATTTACGATAATAATTAAGCTACACCGTTAACAAGTTTTGCTAAACGGGAAACTTTTCTAGCACAAGTGTTTTTGTGGTAAACACCTTTAGAGCAAGCTGATTCAATAACAGAAGTAGCATTTTTTAATGCTTCAACAGCAGCAGCTTTGTCGTTTGCAGCAACAGCAGCTTCTACTTTCTTAATAGATGTTTTAACTTCAGATTTGATAGCTTTGTTTCTAGCTGTTCTTGTTTCAGTTACTAAAATTCTTTTCTTTGCAGATTTAATGTTAGCCAATTTGTTGTACCTCCAGATTGTTTTTGTTCATCACGTTATTTTCTTCATCATTTTCGCATTAAAACTGACACGGACGCTTTAATGCAAACATACTAGAATATAATAGTTCAATATTTAACGATTGTCAATACATATTTAAAAAAAAGTTGAGGATACTAGTGAGTAAATAGGAATGATGCAAGTAAAAATTGATTTGCGAAGCAAATTTTGTATGTTATTGACACGGTGAATGGTAACGAAAGGTGCAGAACTGGTAACAATATTTAAATTTTTGCATATCATAAAAACAGGGAATGATTGGTAAAGGAGAAGTGCGTGATTCGGACAGATTTAGCATTGGAAATGCATGGGCGTTTGGAAAAACAAGGAAGTGAGCTCCGAGGAATTTGTGTACAGAAAGAAGCGGTTGAAAATGGCATTCAAGTCACTACAGTAGTAATAGAATCAGAAAATGCTGCAAAAAGCATGGGAAAGCCGAAAGGTCACTATGTGACAATTGAATTTGGTAAATTTATCGAAAAAAAGTATCAGGAGCAAATTATAGAGATTCTCATAAAAAAAATAAAGTCACTTGTTCCGCCAACTTATGAAAAGGATTCTTTTTCTATGGATATGGAAGGAGAAGGGGAATTGTCCGTGTTGGTGGTAGGGCTTGGCAATAAACGTATGGAAGCCGATAGCCTTGGACCGCGAACAGTTGATAAGATTATTATGAGCAGGCATATTCGAAAAGAATTTGGCAAGTATGCATTTTCGAGTGATGATATAAGTTCAATTAGTGGAATTGCAACAGGTGTTTTGACAGATACAGGAATGGAAGCAGGGGAAATTGTATCCGGAATAGTAAAAGAGACGATGCCGGATTTGGTGCTTGTAGTCGATGCACTAGCAGGAAAAAGCACTAGACGCATTGGAAAGACGATTCAGCTTACGGATACGGGGATTATACCTGGCAGCGGTGTAGGAATGCATCGAAAGTTGATGAATAAGAAAACATTAGGCGTTCCGGTTATGGTACTTGGCGTTCCAACTTTGGTTGATACAGGAGATGGATTTTATCTTATTCCCAAAAATCTGCCCGAAATGTTAGAAGTTGTAAGTACGATTCTTGCAAAAGCGATTAACAGAGTTTTTTCCGAAAAAGGAATAAGATGAACACATGCCACATATAATTTTAAGAAGGTGGTGGGTGATTTGAGAAAGTTTTTTCTGTTATTTTTATGCTGTATTTTGATTTGCGGGTGTGCGTATCGATATGGAAAAACCCAATTAGGGGATGCAAAAAATGAAATGATAGGTGAATGGTATGAGGGAATTACCATGCTTTTTATTCCTCAAATTTCACTTTCGAATATAGATGGAAAACAACTGGTATATCAGGATTTTGAAAAACTGATATTGCCGGTGTTTTTCTGTGTGAAAGAGACGGATAGTTATGCCTTAGCAATGCAGGAGCAAAAAACACAGTTGGAATTGGATAATACGGATGAATCTGCAGGACAAGGATTAGAGACAGAACTTGCAGAAGGCGAACAAAATACAGAAAGTGCAAATGTGGGCGAAACACAAACAGAAAACTTAAATCAACAATCTTCATCAGAACAAAATGTAGAGGAAGAAACAGAAACAGCAGGGATACCGAATGGCAACACCGTGAAAAAAGTAGTTATTAACCGCGAAAAATTAAAGGATTTTGATTATTTGAGGCAAAATTTTTATCAGGTTGATAATACAACTACAGTCAGTAGTGATTTATTGAATGTGAATGAATTACTATCCAAAGACATGACTTTACAAGAAAATGTGACAGGTCCGCAGATTTTAATTTACCATACGCATTCACAGGAAACTTATAAGGGAGGAGGTTCTGTTGTAGATGCAGGAGATTATTTGACGCAGCTTTTGACCGAGCAATATGGTTTACAGGTATTGCATCATAAGGGGGAATATGACGTAAACGATAGAGATCATGCGTATTCGAATGCTTTACCAGCTGTACAGAAAGTATTGACAGACAATCCAACGATAGAGGTCGTCATTGATTTACATAGAGACGGTGTGCCGGAAACCACCCATCTTGTGACGGAAATAGATGGTCGTCCCACGGCAAAAATTATGTTTTTTAATGGATTAAGTTACACAACTTCCAGAGGTGAGCTTACGTATTTAAATAATCCCTATCGAAAAGATAATCTTGCGTTTTCCTTTCAAATGCATCTTACAGCTGCTGAATATTATCCCAGTTTAACGAGAAAAATTTATTTAAAAGGATATCGTTACAATATGCATGTATGTCCCAAAGCTCTTTTAATTGAAGTAGGGGCACAGACAAATACTTATGAAGAAGCAAAAAATGCCATGATTCCGTTAGCAGATATTCTTGCAAAGGTGTTGAAGGGGGAAGTGGAGTAAGAAGTGAATCCATATTCTGGCATTGGTTTTTATAGGGAATCGTGTTATAATAGAACTACTGAAAGAATCGAAGATGAACAAATTTCGTTCAACAAAATAGACAGGAGGATACAATATGATTGATTATGCAGAAGGTAGTGGAAAACAGTATCACACGGGCATAGCACCGGAAGATATCGGAAAGTATGTCATTTTACCGGGAGACCCAAAACGTTGTGCGAAAATTGCAGCACATTTTGATAATCCGAAATTAGTGGCAGATAGCAGAGAATATGTAACGTATACCGGTACATTAGATGGGGTAAAAGTAAGCGTAACTTCCACAGGCATCGGTGGACCATCGGCAGCTATTGCAATTGAAGAACTTTCAAAATGTGGTGCACACACATTTATTCGCGTGGGTACAAGTGGCGGAATGCAGACAGATGTTTTGGGCGGTGATGTGGTAATTGCTAATGGTGCAATTCGAATGGAAGGCACTTCAAAAGAATATGCACCGATTGAATATCCGGCAGTTGCAGATATTCATGTAACAAATGCCTTGATGGAATCTGCAAAAGAGCAGAATATTCGCCATCATGTAGGAGTTGTGCAATGCAAAGACAGCTTTTTTGGTCAGCATCAGCCGGAAGTAATGCCGGTAAGCTATGAATTGGAAAATAAATGGCAGGCATGGGTTCGCATGGGCTGTCTGGCTTCTGAAATGGAATCGGCAGCATTATTTATTGCCGGAAGTTTTTTACGTGTTCGAGTAGGTGGTTGTTTCCTTGTTGTAGCAAATCAGGAACGTGCAAAACTGGGACTTCCAAATGAGCAGGTACATGATACAGAGCTTGCAATTCGTACTGCGGTAGGAGCAATTCGTAAACTGATTCAAGCCGATAATGCACAGTAGAGATTTTGAGAGAAACGGAGAAGGATATGGAAAAAAAAGAATTAATTCGACTTGCTTTGGAAGCACGAAAAATGGCGTATACACCATATTCTGATTTTAAGGTAGGAGCAGCGTTGTTAGGAAAAAATGGTGTGGTTTATAAAGGGTGCAATATCGAAAATTCAGCCTATACCCCAACAAACTGTGCAGAACGTACTGCATTTTTTAAGGCAGTAAGCGAAGGAGTATATGATTTTGAAGCAATAGCCATTGTGGGAGGCAATAAAGATAACAAGGAATTGGATTATTGTGCTCCATGTGGAGTATGCCGTCAGGTTATGATGGAATTTTGCGATTATGATACGTTTGAAGTAATTCTTGCAAAAAGTGAAGAAGAATATGAAGTATATAAATTAAAAGAATTATTGCCGTTAGGATTTGGTCCGGCAAATTTGGGGTTATAGCAGATATATATAAATAGCCAAACTCAAATAGAAAACAGGAGAAAAGAAAGATGAACGTAAAAGATATTTTAAAAATTGTAGACCATACATTATTATTGCAGACCGCAACATGGGAAGAAATCAAAGCAATTTGTGATGATGGTATAAAATACGAGACAGCATCTGTATGCATTCCGACATGCTATGTAAAACAGGCAAAAGCCTATATGGGAGATAAATGCAAGGTTTGTACGGTGATAGGTTTCCCAAACGGTAATTACACAACAGAAACAAAGGTATTTGAAACAAAAGATGCTCTTGCAAATGGAGCAGATGAAATTGATATGGTAATCAATGTGGGTATGTTGAAAGCCAAAGAATATGATTATGTATTAAATGAAATCAAAGCAATCAAAGAAGCTTGTGGAGAACATATCTTAAAGGTTATCATCGAAACCTGTCTTTTGACAGAGGAAGAAAAAATCAAAATGTGTGAAATTGTAACAGCTTCCGGTGCAGATTTTATTAAAACATCTACAGGATTTTCTACCGCAGGAGCGACATTTGCAGATGTAGAACTGTTTGCAAATCATGTTGGTCCCAATGTAAAAATCAAAGCAGCAGGCGGAATTTCTTCTATGGAGGATGCAGAAAAATTTATGGAACTAGGTGCATCCAGACTTGGTACAAGCCGTATCGTAAAAATTGTGAAAAATACAGATAATGGTGCAGGTTATTAAATAAATTGGATAATATCGTCAGGTGTGGAATAAAAGAAAAGGGGGAAAATATGCCGAAAAAATTTAATCGTATATTTACAATCGTAATTGATTCACTTGGAATTGGAGAAATGCCTGATTCTGCACAATATGGAGATATTGGAGTGGATACATTGGGGAACATTTCAAAATCCGTAGATACATTTCACATTCCAAATTTACAAAAACTTGGGTTAGCTAATTTAAAAGAATTAAAGCAGGTTCCCCCAGTAGAAAAACCAATGGCTTATTTTTGCAGCATGAAAGAAATGAGTACAGGCAAAGATACTATGACAGGTCATTGGGAAATGATGGGTATTCATACGACCAAACCATTTGTGACATTTACGGAAAACGGTTTTCCAAAAGAATTGATTGATGAACTTGAAAAACGTTTTGGTAAAAAAATCGTAGGAAATAAATCAGCCAGTGGTACAGAAATTTTAGAAGAACTTGCAGAAGAAGAAATCAATAATGATGTAGTGATTGTATATACATCAGCGGACTCCGTACTTCAAATTTGCGGAAATGAAGAAACAATGGGATTAGAAACGTTATATCGTTATTGTGAAATTGCAAGAGAACTTACAATGAAAGATGAGTGGCGTGTTGGTCGTGTCATTGCAAGACCTTATGTGGGCAAGAAAAAGGGCGAATTTAAGCGTACCAGCAATCGCCATGATTACGCTTTGAAGCCAACCGGGGAAACGACTTTAAATGTATTAAAGGATGCAAATTTCTCTGTGATATCCGTTGGAAAAATCAATGATATTTTTGTAGGGGAAGGAATTACCGAAAGTCACAAGTCAAAAAGCAGCGTGCATGGAATGGAACAGACAATTGAAATTGCGAAACAGGATTTTACGGGGCTTTGTTTTGTAAATCTGGTAGATTTTGATGCACTTTGGGGCCATAGAAGAAATGTAACAGGTTATGCAGAAGAAATTGAAAAGTTTGATGTAAAATTAGGCGAACTTCTTCCACTTTTAAAAGAAGATGATTTACTGATTATTACTGCAGACCATGGCAATGACCCAACTTATACAGGAAGCGACCATACGAGAGAAAAAGTTCCGTTTTTGGCGTATTCTCCTTGTTTTACAGGAAGCGGAGAATTAAAAGAAACAGAGTCTTTTGCTGTAATTGGTGCTACGATTGCAGAGAATTTTGGCGTGGAAATGCCAAAGAATACAATAGGTGAGTCTATCTTGGAAGCGTTAGTATAATTTTATAGCAAATATATTTCATTCCTCACTTTATGTTTTTTGTATATGAAGTGAGGAATTATTTAACAAAATTAAAAGGGAAACAGATTGCCAATATTTGTTTGATTTTTATCAAAAGGGGGAACAGATATGGAAAATTTTATAAAAAGTATGCCAAAGATAGAACTGCATTGTCATTTAGATGGTTCTATGAATTTGGAAGCAACTCGCAAACTTTTAATGGATAGGGGAGAAACATATTCTTTGGAACATTTGCAGGAATTACTGCAAGCACCGCAGGATTGTGAAAGTCTTGCGGAATATTTAAAACGTTTTGACCTTCCCATTCGCTGTATTCAGACAAAGGAAGGGTTACGACAATCTGCAAAAGGCGTTGCACTTGATGCGGCAGCAGAAAATGTAACCTATTTGGAAGTACGTTTTGCACCATCTTTTTCTACGGCAGAAGGATTATCCATTTGTGAGATTTTAGAAAGTGTGCAGCAAGGCTTAAAAGAAGCGGAAAAAGAAGCCGATATCAAAACAGGCATTATAGTCTGTGGTATGCGTAATTTGGATATGGAAACTAACTTAAAAATGTTAAAAGAATCCGCAGAACTTTTTGGTGCAGGTGTAGTAGCATGTGATTTAGCAGGAGATGAAAAAGCTTATCCAACAAAAGATTTTACAGAGTTTTTTCAAACTGCAAAGAAAATGGGGATTCCATTTACGATTCATTCCGGTGAGTGCGGCAGCGTAGAAAATATCAAGGTTGCCTTAGAACTTGGTACAAAACGTCTCGGACATGGGATTGCTATGAGCCGTGATTTGGACTTGATGAAAGCATGTGCACGATTAAAAGTAGGAGTAGAACTGTGCCCAACCAGCAATTTGCAGACAAAAGCACTTAACGATTTTCGAGACTACCCGATTCGCTCATTTATAGCAGCAGGTGTACCAGTCTCCATTAATACAGACAACCGCACCGTAAGCGGTACAACAAGCACCGCAGAATTTGAAAAAGTTACGCACCAATTTGCACTTACAAAAGAGGAATTACGTAAAATATACGTAGATTCCGTAGAAATGAGCTTTGCCACAGATGAGGTAAAGCATGAGTTGTTGAAAAGATGGTAAGATGGAATGCTTGAATGATGCATATAGTTAGGCAAATATTCACAATTGGTTTTGCAGTTTGCTTATAATCGAATTGTTAGTTTGGCTTTAATTTGATAAAAGATAATAATTAGATTTATGAGTATAAAAATTACACTTTATAGCGAGACAGCTTAGACTGCCTCGCTAATCTTTTTTGTTGAAAAAAATAACTACCTCATTTATAATAAGGTGTATTAATAAATTGTTATGCTAAGGAAAGAAATGAGGAAAAACAATAAATGTCAGTAGAACAGAGTAAAATTCGAAATTTTTGTATTATTGCCCATATTGACCATGGGAAGTCCACTTTGGCGGACCGCATTATCGAAAAAACAGGCACATTGACCAGTCGTGAAATGCAGTCGCAGGTTCTTGACAATATGGACTTGGAACGAGAACGTGGAATTACTATCAAATCGCAGGCAGTTCGTATTATTTATACAGCAAAAAATGGGGAAGAATATATTTTTAACTTAATTGATACACCGGGACATGTAGACTTTAATTATGAAGTTTCTCGAAGCCTTGCAGCTTGTGATGGTGCAATTTTAGTCGTGGATGCTGCACAAGGCGTAGAGGCACAGACACTTGCAAATGTATATTTAGCATTAGACCATGATTTGGATGTGATGCCTGTCATTAACAAAATTGACCTTCCATCTGCAAGACCGGACGAAGTTTGTCAGGAAATTGAGGATGTGATTGGTCTTGAAGCTATGGATGCACCACGTATTTCCGCAAAGACAGGGCTGAATATCGAAGATGTATTGGAACAGATTGTGGAAAAAATTCCGGCACCGACAGGTGATGCAGACGCGCCATTAAAAGCATTGATTTTTGATGCCCTTTATGATTCTTACAAAGGTGTTATGGTATTTTGCCGTATTAAAGAGGGTACATTAAAAGTTGGTCAGCAGATTAAAATGATGGCAACCGGTGCAAGTGCACAAGTTGTAGAGGTTGGTTATTTTGGGGCAGGTCAGTTCTTCCCATGTCAGGAATTGTCAGCCGGAATGGTAGGATATTTTACTGCCAGTATTAAAAATGTAGCCGATACCCGTGTCGGTGATACGGTAACAGAAGTAAGCAATCCATGTGCAGAAGCACTTCCGGGATACAAAAAAGTAAATCCAATGGTATATTGCGGTATTTATCCGGCAGATAGTGCCAGATATCCGGATTTGAGAGATGCATTGGAAAAATTGCAGATTAACGATGCTTCCTTGCATTTTGAACCGGAAACTTCTCTTGCATTGGGCTTTGGATTCCGTTGCGGTTTTCTTGGACTTCTTCATCTGGAAATCATTCAAGAGCGTTTGGAACGTGAATTTGACTTAGACCTTGTAACAACAGCTCCGGGCGTTATTTATAAAGTACACAAGACAAATGGCGAAGTCATTGATTTGACAAACCCTTCCAATTTACCGGACCCATCTGAAATTGACTATATGGAAGAACCTTTTGTATCAGCGGAAATTATGGTGACAAAGGACTATGTAGGTTCCATTATGACACTTTGTCAGGAACGCAGAGGCATTTATATTGGTATGGAATATTTAGAGGAAACGCGAGCACTCTTAAAATATGAATTACCATTAAATGAAATTATTTATGACTTCTTTGATGCGTTAAAATCGCGTTCCAGAGGATATGCTTCTTTTGATTATGAATTAAAAGGCTATGTGCAGTCTGAACTTGTAAAACTGGATATTTTAATTAACCGTGAAATGATGGATGCACTTTCCTTTATTGTATTTAAAGACAATGCTTACGAACGTGGTCGCAGAATGTGTGAACGCTTAAAAGAAGAAATTCCAAGACACTTGTTTGAAATTCCGATTCAGGCAGCCGTTGGAGGAAAGATTATTGCCCGTGAAACCGTAAAAGCCATGCGAAAAGATGTACTTGCAAAATGTTATGGTGGTGATATCTCACGTAAGAGAAAACTTCTTGAGAAACAAAAAGAAGGTAAGAAACGTATGAGACAGGTTGGCAATGTGGAAATTCCACAGGAAGCATTTATGAGCGTGTTGAAGTTAGACGAGGATTAAAGGAACTAAGAATAAATTAGGTAGGAAAACAGCAGGCAAGAAAAGAGGAAACTATGAAAAAATCAATTCAGTTATATTTGCATATTCCATTTTGTGAGAAAAAATGTAATTATTGTGATTTTTTATCATTTGAAGCAGATGAGCGTACACAGTGGGAATATGCTGATGCATTAATGCGTGAGATTTATTATTATGGCTCACGTATGAAAGATTATGAAGTCAGTACAATTTTTATCGGAGGGGGAACTCCAAGTTGTCTGGATGAAAGAAAGATGCTTCAGATTATGGATGCGTTGCATCGCAGTTTTTATATTCGAACCGATGCTGAAATTACCATAGAATGTAATCCGGGAACTTTGACAGCTCAAAAGCTGCATCATTATCACAAAGCAGGCATCAATCGAATCAGTATTGGGTTGCAATCTGTAGATAATGAGGAATTGCAGGAATTGGGACGGATTCATACGTATGAACAGTTTTTACAAACATTTGCAATGGCAAGAGAAGTCGGATTTGAGAATATTAATGTAGACTTGATTAGCGGAATTCCTTACCAGACAACGGAGAAGTTTTTAAATACGCTTAAAAAGGTAGTGAGATTGCAGCCGGAGCATATTTCCGCATATTCCTTGATTGTGGAAGAAGGTACGCCATTTTTTGAACGATACGAAGGTGACAGACAGCGTCAGGAAGCAGGTCTTGATACAGAGGTACTTCCAACGGAAGAAGAAACGTATGCTATTTTAAAAACAACACAAGAATATTTAAAAGAAGCAGGCTATGAGCAATATGAAATCTCAAACTTTGCCCGCCCTGGTTATGAATGTCGTCATAATATTGGTTATTGGACAAGAGAATATTATTTAGGTATGGGACTAGGTGCGTCTTCCATGATGGAAAATGTACGTTTTTCCAATGAAACAGATTTGCATAAATATATGGAAAGTACAAAAAATATACAAAATAAGGATTTTAAACAGGAAGAACCAAGACCCGTAATTGCTACTACCATGCAAAAAGAAGCAAAAAGACTCTTAAAACCAACCCAAATGGAAGAATTTATGTTCTTGGGATTGCGTATGAATAAAGGGATTTCCAAGAAAAAATTTGAGGCATGTTTTGGAATGACAGTAGAAGCTGTTTATAAAGATGTATTAAATGAGTTAAGTGAAAAAGGGTTGTTGGAAGTTTCAGAAGAAACAATTGTACTAACAGAACGTGGAATGGATGTAGCAAATTATGTGATGAGTCAATTTTTGGTGTAACATACTTTTTCATTGCAAAAATATCTATGCAATGTTAAAATTGAATCATAAAATGAATACAGGACAACCTGTATAAAAACAAAAGGGAGGAAACGACTATGAAAAAATTAGCAGCATTGTTACTTGCTTCTGTTATGGCAATCGGATGTCTGACAGGATGTGGCGGTGGTGGAAACAATGCAGGAACAGAAGGTGGAAACGCATCCGCAGGCGGTTATGAAATCGCATTAGTAACAGACAAAGGTAACATTGATGACAAATCCTTTAATCAGGGTGCATGGGAAGGTGTGGAAGCTTATGGAAAAGCAAATGGTATTGAACCGCATTACTACAAACCGGAAGAAGCATCTGACGAAGGTTATTTAGCAGCAATTCAGCTTGCAGTAGATGGTGGAGCAAAAGTAGTAGTATGTCCGGGATACTTATTTGAAGTAGCCGCTTACAATGCACAGACCATGTTCCCGGAAGTAACATTCATTTTATTAGATGGTGAACCACATACAGCAGCCGGAGAATACAAAACAGAATCCAATGTGGCATGTATTAAATATGCAGAAGAAGAAGCGGGCTTTTTAGCAGGTTATGCAGCACTTGTAGAAGCTAATACAGATGGAAAAGCAACACTTGGTTTTGAAGGTGGTATGGCAGTTCCGGCAGTAGTTGCATTTGGTTATGGTTATTTACAGGGAATTGAAGCAGCCGCAGCAGAACTTGGTTTAGAAGATGGTGCTGTAAAAGTACTCTATCACTATACAGGTGACTTCGCAGAAACAGATGCAAATAAAGCAACTGCAAAAGGTATGTTTGAATCCGGTGCACAGATTATCTTCGGGTGCGGCGGTTCTGTGGGTAAATCTGTATTCTCAGCAGCAGCAGAAGCAAATGGAAAATCCATTGGTGTAGACGTTGACCAAAAAGGTGATAGCGAAACTGTTATTACATCAGCAATGAAAGGTCTTGGTGCTTCTGTACAGGCAGTACTGGAATCTTACTATGCAGGTACATTTGAAGCTGATTATGGCGGAAAAACAACTTACTTTGCAGCAGCAAATAATGGTGTAAGTCTTCCGGATGATTATGAACGTTTGGAAAAATTCACAAAAGAACAGTATGATACCATTTATGCAAAATTAGTAGATGGAACAATTGACCCGGTTCGTGAATTTAAAGTAGCAGCTGAAAATGGTATTCCAACAGTAGATGAATTAACAACAAACTTAAACTTAAAGAAAGTTGTTGTGGAAATGAGATAATAAACATAAGGGGGAAGGGAAACAACAGTCCCTTTTCCCTTTTTAAATGGTATTTATTAATAAAGAGAGAAGAGAAAATAGCTCAATTGGCGGAAAGAGGTAGTTGGTGAACGATTATATTATTGAGATGCTCCATATTACAAAGGAGTTTCCGGGGATTATTGCGAATGATGATATTACGCTCCGTCTGAGAAAAGGGGAAATCCACGCACTATTGGGGGAAAACGGTGCAGGAAAATCGACATTGATGAGTGTATTGTTCGGCTTGTATCAGCCGGAAAAAGGCGAAATTCGCAAAAACGGACAAGTGGTAAAAATTAACAACCCAAACGATGCAAACGCATTAGGAATTGGAATGGTGCATCAGCACTTTAAATTAGTAGAAATTTTTACAGTATTGGAAAATATTATTCTGGGTGTAGAACCAAACACGGCAGGATTTTTAAAAACACAGGAAGCACGAGAAAAAGTGCTTGCATTAAGTGAAAAATATGGCATGAAAATAGACCCGGATGCATTAATTGAAAAGATTTCCGTAGGAATGCAGCAACGTGTAGAAATTTTAAAGATGTTATATCGAGAAAATGAAATTCTCATTTTTGACGAACCGACGGCTGTACTTACCCCACAGGAAATTGATGAATTAATGGCGATTATGAAAGGATTTGCAAAAGAGGGAAAATCCATTCTTTTCATTACGCATAAATTAAATGAAATTATGACAGTTGCAGACAGATGCAGCGTTATTCGTAAGGGAAAATATATCGGAACAGTAGATATCAAAGATACTACAAAAGAAGAACTTTCTAAAATGATGGTAGGTCGAGACGTAAACTTTGTGGTAGAAAAACAGCCACAAAAAATAGGAGATGTCGTACTTTCCGTAGAAAATGTTTCCGTACCTGCGAAAATCGGCAAAAAAGATGTAGTACGCAATGTGTCATTTGATGTACGTGGTGGTGAAATTGTTTGTATTGCCGGAATTGATGGAAACGGACAGACAGAGTTTGTTTCTGCTTTAACAGGACTTGATAAAATCAGTGGCGGAAAGATTACATTATGTGGCAAAGACATTACCAAGGCTTCCATTCGTACACGTTCTACATCCGGTATGAGTCATATTCCGGAAGACAGACATAAACATGGTCTTGTTTTGGATTACTCTATCGAAGAAAATATGATTTTACAGCGTTATTTTGAACCGAAATTCCAAAAGTTTGGTTTTATTAAGAAAAAAGAAATGCGTAAATATGCAGAAGATTTAATTGCACGTTTTGACGTAAGAAGCGGACAAGGACCGATTACGATTACGAGAAGCATGTCCGGTGGTAATCAGCAGAAAGCCATTATTGCTCGTGAAATTGATAAAGAACATGAGCTTTTGGTTGCTGTACAGCCGACACGTGGTCTTGACGTTGGTGCAATTGAATATATTCACAAACAGCTTGTAGCTCGTCGTGATGCAGGAAAAGCCGTACTTCTTGTATCTTTGGAATTGGATGAGGTTATGAATGTCAGTGACCGTATTCTTGTTATGTATGAAGGGGAAATTGTAGGTGAATTAGACCCGAAAAAGACAAATGTGCAAGAGTTAGGTCTTTATATGGCAGGTGCGAAAAAAGATAAGAAAGCAGGTGGGCAGTAAATGAATAATAAGTTTTCTCTTAAAAAATTGGTGGAAAGCAGAGGGTTTTCAGCATTTGCTGCTACATTGATGGCGATAGTCATTGGTTTGGTATTTGGGTATCTTGTTATGTTGATTGCAAGCCCGCAGAATGCATCTTTAGGTTTTAGTGCAGTGTTAACGGGCGGTCTTAGCAAGATGGGTGACGTGTTCTACTATGCGACACCAATTCTTATGACAGGTCTTGCTGTAGGGTTTGCATTTAAAATGGGACTTTTCAATATTGGTGCATCCGGTCAGTATACAATGGGGATGTTTTTTGCCATGTATGTAGGTTTTATGTTTGACTTGCCGGCTGGTATTCATTGGATTGCCTGTGTTCTTGCAGGTATGGTTGGCGGTATGCTTTGGGGGATTTTCCCAGGCGTATTTAAGGCATTTTTAAATGTAAATGAAGTTATTACGGCAATTATGTTTAACTATATTGGGATGTATTTAGTGGATATGTGGGTAACAAATAATGCTTCTATCTATGATGCCGTAAGAGCACGTACTCAGTATCTTCCGGAAACTGCAAAAATGCCATCATTAGGTGTTACAGGCTCGAATGTAAGTATTGCCATTATTATTGGAATTGTGATTGCAGTTGGATTGTATATTGTTTTAAATAAAACAACATTTGGTTATGAATTAAAAGCAACCGGTTTCAATAAAGAAGCTTGTCACTATGCTGGTATGAATGGTAAGAAAAATATTGTCGTTACCATGATGATTGCCGGTGCATTAGCAGGTCTTGGTGGTGCATTTGCCATTTTAGCTCCTACAATGATTGCAGGAAGTAGTGTGACGTATGAACCGGTCAATGTTGTTGCTGCAAATGGTTTTAATGGTATTGCAGTTGCATTGCTTGGAAACTCTAGTCCGCTTGGTATTATTTTCTCTGCTATTTTTATTTCCTATATTCAAAGAGGGGGAACATTATCTTCTCTTTATGGATTTAAACCCGAGATTATTGATATTGTAATTGCGATTATTATTTACTTCTCATCCTTCTCTATGCTTATGAGTAGTATGTTAGGTAAGTTCTTCAGCAAATTGACAAAAAATCAGCCAAAGGCAAATGCAAATAAGGAGGAATAGTTTATGAATACATTTGTTTATATTGTACAAAATGCACTTCCGGTTATGATTCCTATTCTTTTGGTTGCACTTGGTGGAATGTTCAGTGAACGAAGTGGTGTTATTAACATTGCATTAGAAGGTATTATGTTAGCAGGTGCGTTTATTGGAACATTGTTTGTATATTTAATTCAAGGAAGCGGAATGGACCCACAGGTCATTTTACTTCTTGCAACAGTTGTAGCTGCACTTGCAGGTGTGATATATGCATTGTTATTAGGTGTTGCAGCAATTCATTTAAAAGCAGACCAGACTATTTCCGGTACAGCTTTAAATATGTTAATGCCTGCTATTATGCTTTTAGCTTGTAAAATGGCATTTAACTCCGATGGTGTAACTACAAATGTTGCATTTTATATGCAAAAAATTCCGGTGCTTGGCGATATTCCCGTAATTGGACAATTGTTTTTCCAGAAAACATATTTAACGGTTATTATTGGAATGATTATTTTAGTGATTTCAACCGTAATTTTTTATAAAACAAAATTTGGGCTTCGTCTTCGTGCATGTGGGGAACATCCACAGGCAGCGGATTCCGTAGGTATCAATGTATATGTCATGCGTTATGCAGGCGTAACTTTATCCGGTATTCTTGGCGGCATTGGCGGTTTCTTTTATGCAGTTAGTGTCATGGACGGAAACAGTAACGGTCATACTGGTGTAGCAGGTTTTGGTTTCTTAGCACTTGCTGTTATGATTTTCGGACAATGGAAACCACTTTCCATTTTCTTTGCAGCAACATTCTTTGCATTTTTACGTACGGTTGCATATTCGGTACCGCTGATTCCATTCCTTGCGAATTTAGGAATTGACAATGCGATTTACAAAATACTTCCATATGTAGCAACCATGATTATCCTTGCATTTACATCCGGTAAGTCGAAAGCACCGAAGGCGGAGGGTATTCCTTATGATAAAGGACTTCGTTAGAGAATAGAAAGATATTTAGAAAGGTCTGGTTTTTATCTTTGTCTAATAAGAACATAGTCTTGATGATAGTGTGGTAATAGTAGAAAAACTGTGGCAGAGAACTGCTCTCTGCTGCAGTTTTTTATATATTCTACTGAATGTTCCACGCATTTGAAATACAAGATTGTCTGTTTCACATTGGAATGTGTATAGACAGTTTGAGGTTTCAATATAGGAAGAAGTAAAAAATATAGGAAGTTTGCTTTATTTTAAGATTACTGTTCACACGTGACCAATAACAGGTAAAAATCCATGCAAAATTTGCTTCGCAAATGGATTTTTACTTGCATAATTCAAATTTTCATACATACTTAGCAGTAAATGCTAAGTACTGTCTGAATAGTAACATTTTAAGTTGCATTTTTAGGTAAGAGTTTGCATAAAAAATAGGTTGCACACTAACTAAAACGATGATATCATTAAAAATGAATAAGCATAATGAAAGGAGTTTTTATGTCAGAAAATGTAGTAAGAGAAGAAAACAAAATGGGTGTCATGCCAGTTAATAAGCTGCTGATATCCATGTCTGTACCGATGATGCTGTCGATGTTGGTACAGGCTCTTTATAATATTGTAGACAGTATTTTCGTAGCCAGAGTAAGTGAAAATGCCCTGACTGCGGTATCGTTAGCTTTCCCAATTCAGACGCTTATGGTAGCGCTAGGAGCTGGTACGGGTGTTGGTGTAAATGCATTGTTATCTCGTGCATTAGGAGAGAAAAACGAGAAGATGGCATCTGATGCGGCAAAGAATGGGATATTTCTTTCCATATTAAGCTATTTGGTATTCCTTGTTGTAGGGCTTTTGATTGTAAGACCATTCTATGCATTGCAGACAACCGATGCAGAAATTATGGAATATGGTGTAGAGTATTTAACCATTGTATGTTGTTTTTCAGCAGGTTTGTATGCACAGTTTATTTTTGAACGCTTATTACAAGCTACCGGTCGTACTACATATACAATGATAACACAGATGTTAGGTGCGGTTATCAACTTGATTTTAGACCCGATTCTTATTTTCGGATGGTTCGGTCTTCCGGCAATGGGTGTAAAAGGTGCGGCAATTGCAACGGTAGCCGGTCAGATTATTGCAGGTGTTGTTGGATATTTCATGAATAAATTAAAGAATCATGAGATTGATATTGATATGAAAGGTTTTAAGCCATCTATGCAGGTAATTAAGAATATCTATACGGTTGGAATTCCTTCCATTATTATGCAGTCCATTGGTTCTATCATGGTATTTTGTTTAAATAAAATTTTAATTGGATTCTCTACAACAGCAACAGCCGTATTTGGCGTATACTTTAAGTTACAGAGCTTTATATTTATGCCTGTATTTGGTTTAAATAATGGTATGGTTCCAATCATTGCCTATAACTATGGTGCAAGAAAGAAAGACCGTCTGATGCAGACTTACAAATTGAGTGTTATTTTTGCAATTTGTATCATGACAACAGGAACGATTGTTTTTGAAGCAATTCCGGGAGTGTTATTTAAGCTTTTTGATGCTTCTGAGCACATGTTGAGCATGGGTATACCTGCCCTTCGCATCATTGCAATTTCTTTCCCGATTGCAGCATTTTGTATTATTACCAGTTCCATGTTTCAGGCATTAGGTAATGGCGTTTACAGTATGTTGAACTCTATCTGTCGTCAGATTGTTGTACTTATTCCGGCAGCATATTTGTTATCCTTACTTGGCAATGTAGATTACGTATGGCTTGCTTTCCCAATTGCAGAAGTAATGTCTATGACGCTTACATGTGTATTCCTTAAGAAAGTATATAGTAAAGTAATTAAGCCATTAGGGGAATAAGAAATTAAGAAAAAATATCGAATTTATAAAAAATAGTATTTTCACTTTAATAGGTGAGGATACTATTTTTTTGTATTTTAACCGAATCAAGTGGAGAAAATTTTGTTTATAGGAAAATCTAACATTGTTTTTCAATAGTAACCAGATGGAAAGAAGCATATATTGCAGGTAAGTCTGCCACTTGTATTATAGTATAAAAACTGATATACTTGTATCAGAGTTTGTACAAAAGGAAAAAGGAAAGGAACAGGAGGAGATTTTTATGTTAGCAAAAATCAAAAAATTATTTGAACCGGCTGACATGACTGTTGGAGCACCGTGGAAGAGCATTGGTATGTTTACCATTCCAATGATTATCGGTAACATTGCACAGCAGTTGTACAGTACAGTAGACAGTATTGTTGTAGGGCATTATGTGGGGGATAATGCACTTGCGGCGGTAGGTAGTGCAGCACCGCTTTTAAATATGCTGTATGTTTTATTTATCGGTATTTCTGCCGGTGTAGGTATCATGGTTGCGCAGTATTTTGGTGCAAAATCAAAAGAAGATTTATCGGAAACAATTGGAAACTGTATTACAGTAACTGCCATCGCATCGTTATTTATTATGGTGGTAGCACCAATTATTATAAGACCTATTTTGGAAATGTTAAATACGCCAAGCAGCATTATTGATTGGTGTACAGATTATCTGAAGATTTCCATGTATGGTATTGCAGGTTTGGCATACTATAATATTTTAAGTGGTATTTTAAGAGGTATGGGAGATTCTTTCTCCGCATTGTTATATCTTTTGGTTGCTACTGTTTTAAACATTGTATTGGATGTTCTTTTTGTTGCGCAGTTTAATATGGGCGTAGGCGGAGTTGCACTTGCAACTGCAATTGCACAGGCAATTTCTTCTGTTTTATGTTTGAAGAGATTGATGAATATGCGAAATATCTTCGATTTAAATAAAGAGCACTTAAAGATGAAATCCAAATATGTAAAACAGATAGTTGCACTTGGTCTTCCATCCGGTGTGACACAGGCAATTTTCTCATCTGCTATGATTATTGTACAGTCCTTAACAAACAGCTTTGGGGAAATGTTCATTGCAGCAAACGTAATTATCATGCGTGTAGACGGTTTTGCTATGATGCCAAACTTCTCATTTGGTACGGCAATGACTACATATGCAGGACAAAACGTAGGTGCAGGTAAAATTGACCGTGTAAATCAGGGTGCAAAACAAGGAACAATTATGGCAGTCGCTTGTTCTACTACCATTACACTTGCGATTTTAGTATTTGGTAAATATTTAATGGGTATCTTTACAGATACAGCAGAATTGGTAGATATGAGTGTATACCTTATGCGAATTCTTGCAGTAGGTTATATTGCAGTAGCCGTTACACAGAGTTTGTCAGGCGTTATGCGTGGTGCAGGGGATACCGTAACTCCGATGTGGATTTCCTTGATTACCACAGTTGTAATCCGTGTGCCAATTGCTTATGGTATTTCCTATCTTACAAGAACACCGGAATTGCCATTCGGACGTTATGAATGTATCCAGATTTCTCTCTTATCCTCATGGGTAATCGGTGCACTTCTTACCGCATTCTTTTTTGGCAAAGGAAAATGGAAAAAGAAAGCACTTGGAAGCAAAATCGTGTAAGAGATGCCGTTTTTAAGAAAAATAGAAGAAAAGAAATGATAGAAGGGGAATGGTTTATGGAGTGCATAGAACATTCCCTTTTATTATGGAATGTAGAAATACGTCCATGTGTTTTTCATAATTTTATATTGTTTTTATATTTATGCAAGATTATAAAAAATATATAAAATTGAAAAACTATAGTTGACAAACGAAAGATGGAGTGCTATCTTAGTTACAGAAGATGTTAGCACTCCAATTAAATGAGTGCTAATAAAAAAGAACAGGAGCATGATATGGCAAAAGATAACGACCAGTTATTAGATGAACGAAAAATTAAAATATTAGATGCCATTATCCGTAACTACTTAGCAACAGGTGAGCCGGTTGGTTCGCGAACGATTTCGAAGTACACGGATTTAAACTTAAGTTCCGCAACCATTCGCAATGAGATGGCAGATTTGGAAGAACTTGGATACATCATGCAGCCTCATACTTCTGCAGGACGTATTCCTTCCGATAAGGGATATCGTTTTTACGTAGACCATCTGATGAAAGAAAAGGACAAAGAAGTTTCAGAGATGAAAGAATTTGTCATTGAGAAAACCCAGAAGATGGAAAAAGTCCTGAAACAGGTTGCGAAGCTTTTAGCAACCAACACCAATTATGCGACTATGATTAGTGCTCCGGCATATCATAGCAATAAGGTAAAATTCATTCAATTATCTCAAATGGATGAAAATCAAATTTTAGCCGTTGTAGTCATGCATAGCAATATGGTAAAAAATCAAGTCATTCATACAAATGAAGCATTAGATAATGAAACCTTGCTTAAGTTAAATATTTTGCTGAATACAGCATTAAACGGTTTATCCTTGCAGGAAATTAACTTAGGAACGATTGCTCGCTTAAAAGAGCAGGCAGGAATTCACAGTCAGGTTGTAAATGATGTGATGGATGCTTTGGCACAGGCACTTAGTGAAAATGAAGATTTACAGATTTACACCAGCGGTGCTACGAATATTTTGAAATATCCGGAGCTTACAAGTTCGGAAAATGCAACAAACTTGCTTTCCGCATTTGAGGAAAAAGAAGAACTCAGAAGTCTTGTAGCAGAATCATTATCGGGCGATGAAAGCGGAACAGGTATTCAGGTTTATATCGGAAATGAAACGCCAATACAGACCATGAAAGATTGTAGTGTCGTAACAGCAACGTATGAATTGGGAGATGGTGTAAAAGGTACGATAGGTATTATTGGACCAAAGCGAATGGATTACGAAAACGTAATGAATAACCTTAAGACATTAAGAAGCCAGTTAGATGGCATTTTGAATAAAGCAAATGGTGAGAACTAGAAAGGTGGTAACAAAGTGGCAGAGGAAACAAAGAATGTCATGAACGAAGAAACTGTAGATGAGGTTGTAGAAGAAACTGCACAAGATACAGTAGAAACAACAGAAGAATCTGTAACAGAAACGCAAGAAACTGTTACTGAGAAGGAAACAGAAGAACCTGCAAAAACATCTTCAACAGAAGAAAAGCCAAAAAAAGAAGGTTTTTTCAAAAAGAAAAAAGACAAAAGAGATGAGCAAATCGAAGAATTAAATGATAAAGTAAAACGTCAAATGGCAGAATTTGATAACTTCCGTAAGAGAACAGAAAAAGAAAAATCACAGATGTTTGATATGGGAGCAAGAACAATTGTTGAAAAAATTCTTCCGGTTATCGATAATTTCGAAAGAGGATTTACAACCGTAGAAGAATCTGACAAAGATGATGCGTTTGTACAGGGAATGTCACAGGTATACAAACAGCTTATGACAGAACTGGAAGCAGTTGGTGTAAAGCCAATCGAAGCACTTGGTCAGGAATTTAATCCGGATTTCCATAATGCGATTATGCAGGTGGAAAGTGAAGAATATGAATCCGGCATTGTAGCACAGGAACTTATGAAAGGTTATATGTATAAAGATACTGTAGTAAGACACAGTATGGTAGCAGTAGTTGTATAAGCAGAAAAACTAAAACTGTTATGTATCGCATAGTTTCTGCGCAAACTAAAATGTGCAACAATTCAGAACTGTAATAAAAAAATAACATAGAAATGAGAATTGTGCTGAGTGAAGTGGAAAAGGAATGAAAAAGATATCCTACTTACAAGCAATTCGAATACTATGAAAAACAGTTCTTTCAATATAGATAGCAAGTAACAAGAAATATATAGTTTCATATTTAGGAGGAAAATAAAATGGGCAAAATTATTGGTATTGACTTAGGAACAACAAATAGCTGTGTAGCTGTTATGGAAGGTGGAAAACCTACCGTTATTACAAATCAGGAAGGTGCTAGAACAACACCATCTGTAGTAGCTTTTACAAAAAATGGAGAAAGATTAGTAGGTGAACCTGCAAAACGTCAGGCTGTAACAAATGCAGAAAAAACAATCGCTTCCATTAAGAGACATATGGGTACTGATTACAAGAAAGAAATTGATGGTAAAAACTACTCTCCACAGCAGATTTCTGCAATGGTTCTTCAGAAATTAAAAGCAGACGCTGAAGGATATTTAGGAGAAAAAGTTACAGAAGCAGTTATTACAGTACCTGCATATTTCAACGATGCACAGCGTCAGGCTACAAAAGATGCCGGAAAAATCGCTGGTCTTGATGTAAAACGTATTATCAACGAACCAACAGCAGCAGCTTTAGCTTATGGTCTTGACAATGAAAAAGAACAGAAAATCATGGTATACGACTTAGGTGGTGGTACATTTGACGTATCTATCATTGAAATCGGTGATGGCGTTATCGAAGTATTATCTACAAATGGTGATACAGCTTTAGGTGGCGATGATTTTGATAACAAGATTACACAATGGATGATTAATGAATTTAAAAAGGCAGAAGGAATTGACCTTTCTACAGATAAAATCGCACTTCAGAGATTAAAAGAAGCTGCTGAAAAAGCGAAAAAAGAATTATCTTCTGCAACAACAACAAATATTAACTTACCATTTATCACAGCTACAGCAGAAGGTCCAAAACATTTTGATGCAAACCTTACAAGAGCTAAATTTGATGAATTAACACATGACTTAGTAGAAAGAACAG
>CALAST010000004.1 GCA_937889225.1 uncultured Lachnobacterium sp.
ACAGCCGCATTAGCGGCTTGTGTTAATGGGAGTACGCGCTATGGTGCGTTTACTTATTAAAAAAGCTCCACCATTAGAGAAACGGATTCTATTTTTTAGATTTTCAATAATATTCGTATGTTTGAAAAAAGGAATAATATTGTCATCAAAATTATAGTTTGAATTAAAAAAACAGTAGTTATCGTTCATTCTTATTTTTTTATATACGATATCTTTAAAATCTTCATAGTTATTCATTATAGTTAGGTCCTTTTTGATTTAAATTATTAGTTTCATTTTTTTGAAGGTCACAGATGAGTCGTGCCAAATATTCTGTACTACTTATATCATTCGTATCCTCTTGCTTCCTAGATAATTTGTGTGTGATGTTTTGCAGTTTATGAAATAGGAAATGTAATATTTTTTCAAATGATAAAAATCCATGTTTTTTACAACAAAAAACTTTTGAATTATAGTTTTCTAAATCATAAAGAAGGTCTTTGCATGAAGTATAACGTTTTTGTAAGTCTGGTTCTGTGCATTTTGAGATAATATATTCCAAGCCTTTTGATAATTCTGAATTGTATGTTCGAATAGGAGCTAAAGGACATGATGTTTGAGAAGGGTGTTCTCCAGTAAGCAAGTGATGTAATGTAACTCCTAATCCGTAAATATCGGTTCGTGGTTCTTCCTCTCCTAAAAATTGTTCCGGAGCAGCATACCCTAGTGTTCCGAGAGCAACATTATCTGTTTGTCTACTATATTCTTTAGCAATTCCAAAATCAATGAGTTTAATATTTCCATCTTCTTTTAATATAATATTAGAAGGTTTCATATCAAGATAAAGGATAGGCGGTGTTTGAGAGTGTAAATAAGAAAGTGCACTACATAGCTGTTTTGCCCATTCTACTACAAGTTCTTCAGGTGGGATACCATATTGTTCTAAGATGGTAGATAATGTTTTACCTTCAACATAGTCCATTACAATAAAAAGAGAGGTATCATTATCTATAATATCCCAAATTCTAGGAAGGACTACATGTTCAAGATTTTTTAGTAAATCAGCTTCCTTTCTTAAGATACTTAACTTGATAGAATCTTCAACAGTATTTGTTTTTCGAATTTCTTTTATAGCACAGGGTTTATTTAATCGTTTATCTAATGCCAGATAAACAACTGACATACCACCTTGACCGATTTTAGAAATTATTGTGTATTTATCAATATTTTTCATAAGTGTTATCCTTATATGTTTGGCTATTTTAAATGTAACTGATTCTAGTATATCATATTATAAAAATTAGTGAGTACCGTATATGGAAGTAGAGTGATTTTTAGAGTGAAGTTGAATAATATAGAAGGTAATTTATCATATAGAAAGAGAAGACAAAGCCGGTATTGGGTATGTTGATTTTGTATTTTATCCAAAAACAGATATGCGTGCGACATGTATGATATTGGAACTGAAAGTAGACCATTCTGTGGAATATGCAATTCAACAGATTAAGGACAGGCAGTATGCACTTCGTTTTATGCCTAAGAAAGAAATTATTATAAATTTATTGACAGATGTATATTGGTATGATATAATGAATATATGAATAAATGTTCATATATTTAAATAGAGGAATATTACATAATAAATAAAGCAGAGAGAAATTGTATTTAGTATATAAATAATTTCTTAAACTATAAGAAAAGAGGTGAAATGCTATGGCATTAAATGATGTAGAACATTGCGAACATCACGAGATGCATAAAGATTTGATTTCTAAGATTATGAACCGCTTGCCGGAAGAAGATGAATTGTATGACTTGGCAGAATTGTTTAAGATATTTGGGGATTCTACTCGAATTCGCATTTTATCCGTTCTTTTTGGAGAAGAATTATGCGTGTGTGATTTAGCAGAAGTATTGGGAATGAATCAGTCAGCAATTTCCCATCAGCTTAGAATTTTAAAAAATGCAAGATTGGTAAAAAACAGAAGAGATGGAAAGCAAGTATTTTATTCTCTTGCAGATGACCATGTAAGTACGATTATTGCGATGGGGCTGGAGCATATTGAGGAGTAATAAAATCTATATATTTATATGCTTAAAGCTATTCGTAACGATTTCATAATATAATTACAAAAATAAAAATCAAAAAGAAAAAGGAGAAAAATTTATGAAAAAGAAATTCAAAATGGAAAATCTCGATTGTGCAAACTGTGCAGCAAAAATGGAGGAAGCAATCAAAAAAATTGATGGCGTACAAGATGCAGTCATGAGTTTTATGACACAGAAACTTACAATTGAAGCAGATGAAGACAAATTTGATGAAATTATGGAAAAAGCACAGGCATGTTGTTCAAAAGTAGATGCTGATTGCAAAATTGTAAGATAAGGAAATATATAATTATGACTGCAAAACAAAAAAAAGTTTTATACAGAATTATCATTGCAGGTATTTTGTTTGTGGCATTATTTATCACAGAGCATGCAGGCATTTTAGATACGATGCTGTCTCCGTGGATGGTATTTGTCATGTGTCTGGTTCCATATCTGATTATTGGTTATGATATTATCTTGAAGGCATTTCGTAATATCCGAAATGGTCAGGTATTTGATGAAAACTTTTTAATGATGATTGCTACGTTTGGCGCATTTGTGGTATCAGAATATATCGAAGCAGTAGCAGTTATGCTATTTTACCAGATTGGGGAATTGTTCCAAAGCTATGCAGTTGGAAAATCCCGTCAATCCATTACGGAACTTATGAATATTTGTCCGGAATATGCAAATTTAGAAGTTGACGGACATCTCGAAGAAACAGACCCGGATGATGTGGAAGTAGGGGCATTTATTGTCATAAAGCCGGGCGAGCGTGTTCCGTTAGATGGTATTGTCATAGAGGGGGAATCTTTTGTAGATACATCTGCATTAACCGGTGAATCCGTACCACGAAAAATAAAAGCACAAGATGAAATCATTAGCGGTTGCGTAAACGGAAGCGGTACGCTGCGTGTACAGGTTACAAAAGAATTTGAAGATTCTACCGTTGCCAGAATTTTGGAACTTGTGGAAAATGCAAGCAGTAAAAAGGCAAAAGTGGAAAATTTCATAACTCGATTTGCTCGTTATTATACACCATTTGTTACAATAGCTGCATTGATTTTAGCAATTGTTCCGCCTATATTATTGCAGGAAAGTTGGAGTATTTGGTTGGAAAGAGCATGTATTTTCCTTGTAATTTCCTGTCCATGTGCACTTGTTATCTCAGTTCCAATGGGATTTTTCGGTGGAATTGGGGCATCATCTAAAATTGGTGTACTTGTAAAGGGAAGCAATTATTTGGAAAGTCTATCGGAAATGGATACGATTGTGTTTGATAAAACAGGTACACTTACGAATGGTGTGTTTGAAGTGACGCAAATTGTGGCAAAAGGAATAGAAAAGGATGTTTTGTTGGAGATTACAGCATTGGCAGAAAGTTTTTCCACACATCCGATTGCAGAATCCATTTGTGAAGCAAATCACGCTATCATAGATGTTTCAAAAGTTATAAAACAGGAAGAAATTTCCGGTCAGGGTGTTGTTGTGGAGATATGCATGGAGAAAGAACGAGAAAACCAAGACTTTAGTGAAGGCAATGAACATCAGGGAAATGAAAGTAAAAATCGTAGGATATCAGCCAATAAGATAAGTACGGTTTTTGCAGGTAACCATAAATTGATGGAAGCAAACCATATTTCTTATGAGAAATATCATGGTGTTGGTACGGTTGTTTATGTTGCGATAGATGGAGCATTTGCAGGCTATCTTGTAATTTCTGACACAATCAAAGAAGGCAGCAAAGAAGCAATTATGAGATTAAAGCAAGCAGGAATTAGAAATACCGTTATGCTGACAGGTGACCGAAAAGAGTCGGCACTTTCTGTTGCTAAGGAATTAGGCGTAGATACCGTTCATTATGAACTTCTTCCGGCAGATAAAGTATCGCAGGTAGAATCTTTACTAGCAAATCAGGCAAAAGAACGCAGATTGGCATTTGTAGGAGATGGCATTAATGATGCACCTGTACTTGCAAGAGCTGATATTGGCTTTGCCATGGGAAGCCTTGGTTCAGATGCTGCAATTGAAGCAGCTGATATCGTCATTATGGATGATGATATCCGAAAAATTGCCCGTGTAGTTAAGATTTCCAGAAAAACGATGACAATTGTAAAACAAAATATTGTATTTGCATTAGGTGTAAAAGGATTGATTTTGGTATTAGGAGCAATTGGTCATGCATCTATGTGGGCCGCTGTTTTTGCAGATGTAGGAGTTGCGGTTATCGCAATATTAAATTCCATGCGGACTTTACAGGAAAAATAAATAAAGGGAAACAGTATCCAATAGTCAAAAGAATAGATACTGTTTCCTTTATTTTGTATTTAGAGGAGCAAGTTTTGAAAGCAGCTCCTGTTAAAATCAATATGAAATTTTGTGTTAGTTGCTTAAAATGTAGTTAGGTATTTTAGGTATGTTGCTTATACTTGTGTTAAGAAGAAAGACAACATGAGTAACGTTTGGACTTTTAGAAATGGCGATTGTATTTGAAGAAGTCCTTGTAGAAAAACATAACAGAGTATAAGTAATTAATTAATTTTTTCATTCTGAATACCTCCTTTTGTTTATGCCTGTATTCTAACATATGATAAAAGGATTTACTTGCTAAATAAAAAGAAAAAATAGCCAAATATTGCAAAAATCTAAGAAGTGTTAGTGTCATTTTTCTGATTAATTTTAGGATGATTCCTGAAGTTGTTTACGGAACTCGGACGGAGACATACCGCTTTGTTTCTTAAAGAGCCTGCTGAAATAAAGTGGATTGTCGTATCCCACAATTTCTGCAATTTCCGTGATATTATAATCGGTATTTTCCAGTAACGTCTGTGCATTGGAGATGCGCAGAGAAAGAAGATATTGTGTAGGAGTCACGCCTGTATATGCTTTAAAATTTCGTATAAACCAGCTAACGCTCATATGACAGGATTCTGCAAAGGTATCAATGCAAATCGGCTGATTATAGTTTTTGTGAAAATATTGTACCGCAGAATCCATTTCATGCATAAGTAAAGAGTTTTTTCCTTTTGGTTTACTTTTTATCAGTCGATGAATCGAAATAAGCAATTGCTGGAGATAATTTACCAAAAGTTCTTCATAATCCTCCTTGCATAATTTGAGTTCTTGTATCATCTGTAAAAACAGACGTTTATATTCTAATGATGTACCGGTATGAATGACATGTACATCATCTGCAATTCCATATTTTCGAAGGATATTCTTTACATTTCCACCTGTAAAATGTACCCAGTAAACTTCCGTTTGGTCGATTCCGTAATAGTAATAACGTTGTTCCTCTTTTGGTCGATATAATACCATATTTCCAGCTGTAACAATCTGCTCAACACCATGAAAATAAAAATGTGCTTTTCCGGAAGCGATGTATAAAATCTGGTAGTCACGTCTTCCGTGAGGTCGGTATGTAGGAAGTTTTGGTTTGGTGAATAAATGATAGGTACCACAGCTTCCAACGAAAAGAGGTTTTGTTTTATCCTTGAAATCAATCATTGTATTTTTCCAGTAAGCAGAATCCATGTACATAGGAAGTACCTCCGAGTGTCCGTTTTACATCTTTTTTGTAGTGTTTTTGTCCAATAATCGATTTGTGTTTGTTTGGTTATGGATGATTTTTGCCTATATATTTATTATAGTATCATTTTGTGCATGTTTTGTCTAATCTTATTTATGGTTTTATTTTCCATATCATTCTATAATAAAAAAATAAAGGGGGTAAAAACATGACAATACCGAGAAATTATGAGAATTTGCATATACTGCATGAAAACACGTTGCCAAACAGATGCTACTATATTCCGGCGTCTAAAATAGTGCATACATTAGTGGAACACAGAGAAGATTCAGACCGTTTCCAATCATTAAACGGAACATGGCATTTTCAATATTATAATAGTATTTATGATTTGCAGGACCGTTTTTTGGAACGCAGAGATTGTAAAGACTTACAGTCCGATATGAAAAAGGAAACAGCATTAGGGGATTTTGGATGCTGGCTTTATGCAGACTGTAATACGGATAAATCAGATATGGTTTCGGTGCCAGGTGTATGGCAGAACTATGGATATGACAATCACCAGTACACAAATATTCATTATCCATTCCCATTTGACCCACCGTATGTACCACAAGATAATCCATGTGGCATTTATGTACGTGATTTTTCGTATCACAGCATGGAAGATGCTTCAGATGCATATTTGGTTTTTGAAGGTGTGGATTCCTGCTTTTATCTATGGGTCAACGGCACTTATGTAGGGTATAGTCAGGTATCGCATTCTACGAGTGAATTTGATATTACAAAGTTGCTTGTGGAAGGAAATAACCATATTGTAGTGTTGGTTTTGAAGTGGTGTGATGGAAGCTATATGGAAGACCAGGATAAATTCCGTATGAGTGGGATTTTCAACGACGTATATCTTTTGCATCGTCCACAAGATGTGCTTTTTGACTACTTTATCACGACAAGTCATACTGCAAACATGGCAGATGTAAAGATAAAGCTGAAATACAAAAGTGATGTAATTGCGACAAAAATAATGATTTTTGATGCAGAAGAAAAGATGGTAGCATCAAAAACGATAGAATCAGATGCAGCTACAGATGCGAAAGAATTGCAGTTGGCGATTGCAGAACCGAACTTATGGAGTGCAGAACATCCGTATTTGTATACAGTTGTGCTGGAGACGGAAAATGAGGTTATTACGGATAGAATCGGAATACGAGAAATCTCTATTGAAAATAAAGTAGTTTGTTTTAATGGACAGCCAATTATTTTCCATGGTGTAAACAGACATGATTCTAATCCAAAGACAGGTTTTTGTGTAACAATTGAAGATATGAAAAAGGATATGCAGTTAATGAAGCAGCATAACTTTAATGCAATTCGTTCCAGTCATTATCCAAATGCTCCATATTTTTATCAGTTGTGTGACCAATATGGATTTTATGTAGTAGATGAGGCAGATAATGAGAGCCACGGACCATCGGAAATCTACTATGAAGATGACACATTTGAAAACAAAAGCAAACGTTGGAATGAAACGATTTCAGATAATCCCGATTTTATTGATGCAACAGTAGACAGAGTGCAGCGTTGTGTAGAAAGGGAAAAGAACCGTCCATGTATTGTTATCTGGTCGATGGGAAATGAATGTGCTTACGGATGTACGTTTGAGGAAGCATTAAAATGGACAAAAGCATTTGATAACACAAGACTTACACATTTTGAAAGTGCCAGATATCATGGAGATAAGCGTAAATATGATTTTTCAAACCTTGATTTATTCAGTAGAATGTATCCGCCGTTTGAAGAAATTGATGAATATCTGAACAATGAACCGGATAAACCATTTATTTTAATTGAGTATTGTCATGCGATGGGAAACGGACCGGGAGATTTGGAAGATTATTTTCAGAAGTTTCAAAAAGAAGCAATCATGTGTGGCGGTTTTGTATGGGAATGGTGTGACCATGGTATTTACAAGGGAAAAGCAGAAAATGGAAAAGAAATGTATTTTTATGGCGGAGACCATGGAGAAGATGTCCACGATAGCAACTTTTGTATGGATGGATTAGTTTACCCGGACAGAACGCCACATACAGGACTTTTAGAATATAAAAATGTATATCGTCCGATAAGAGTAGAGTCTGTAGATTGGGAGAAAAAAGAAGTCGTGCTTCATAATTATCTGGATTTTACAGACAGCAAGGATGCCATAGATATTACATATGAAGTAAATTGTGATGGAGAGATTGTTGAAAGTGGAAAATTGGAAACCCCTTCCATTCCACCACATCAATCAGCAGTTGTAAAACTTCCTATTATAATACCGCGTAAAGGAAAGACATATCTGAAATTTTTCTATTACAAAGCATACAAATCGCTATCAGAAAAAACCATATCTACAGGATTAATTCCGGAAGGACATTTATTTGGTTTTGATGAAGTGGAAGTGAAAAATAAGGATAACAGAAATCAAAACGTATTGCAAAAGATAGCAAAGTTTGGTAATATTGAAAAGGAAATCAAAACAGAAGAAAATGCCACTTATATTTGGATAAATGGAGAGGATTTTTCTTATTGTTTAGACAAACGTACTGGTCTGTTTGCAAGTTTAAAGAAATGTGGAAAAGAGTGCATTGCAAAACCGATGGAAATGAATATTTGGCGAGCACCAACGGATAACGATATGTATATCAAAACAGAATGGTATCGTGCAAGGTATGATAAAACTTCGGTACGAGCATATAGCATAGCTATTTTAGGAGAAGAAAACAGAGTTTGTATTCGTTGCCGTATGTCAATAGCAGCAGATAGCGTGCAGCGTATCTTAGATATGAATACCACATGGACAATTGATGGAGCAGGTGCAATTGGTGTATCCATCCATGTGAAACGTTATCCCGAATTTCCAATGCTTCCAAGATTTGGACTGCGTATATTCTTGCCGGAACAGATGAACCAGGTAACTTATTATGGAATGGGACCTATGGAAAGTTATGTTGACAAGCATCAGGCTTCCAGTCATGGTATCTATTCAGCAGAGATGGAAGAATTGCATGAAGATTATATTCGACCACAGGAAAATGGAAGTCATTATGATTGTTCTTATGTGACGATAGAAGGACAAGAGAACTGTTTTACAGCCGTATCAGAAGCGGATTTTTCGTTTAATGTTTCTTGCTATACGCAGGAGGAACTGACACAAAAGAATCATAATTATGAATTGCAAAAATCCGGCTATACCGTGGTGTGTCTGGATTATGCACAAAATGGCATTGGCTCAAATAGCTGTGGACCGGATTTGGCAGAAAAATACAGACTGGATGAGAAAGAGTTTGTATTTGAAATGCAATTATATCCGTCAGAATCTGTGAATCATTAGAAAGTGATTGAGAGGTGGTTATATTTTAGGATAATAGGTGTTTAGATACAAATTAGCTATAGATAAAATAGAAAAAGAATAGTTGGATTGATACACGAATAGGAGAATGAAAATGGAAGAAAAGAAATATTTAAAATGGTACAATAAAATTGGATATGGTTCGGGAGATATTGCAGGAAATGTAGTATATGCATTTTTGACCTCTTTTGTTATGATTTATCTGACAGATACAGTTGGATTAAATGCAGGGATTGTAGGAACATTAATCGCGGTATCCAAATTATTTGATGGTGTAACAGATATCTTTTTTGGTGCTATGATTGATAAAACAAAAACCAAAATGGGAAAAGCAAGACCATGGATGCTTTACGGATATATTGGTTGTGCGATAACTTTAGCAGCTATCTTTGCGATTCCGGTAGAGTTGGGAGAGGTTGCACAGTATGCATGGTTTTTCGTTGCGTATACTTTGTTAAATGCCGTATTTTATACAGCAAATAATATTGCATACTCCGCACTTACTTCACTTATTACCAAAAATAGTAAGGAACGTGTAGAGATGGGCTCATATCGTTTCATCTTTGCTTTTTCCACGAGTCTTTTGATTCAGTCTGTAACACTTGAACTTGTAAAATATTTTGGAAATGGAGCAAAGGGCTGGAGAACAGTTGCAATTATTTATGCAATAATTGGTTTGATTGTCAACACACTTTCCGTTCTTTCCGTGAAAGAATTGCCGGAAGAAGAATTAAACGAAGGTACAGAACAGAGTAATGAAAAATATAATCTGATAGAAGCAGCGAAACTGTTATTTTCCAATAAATATTATATTATGATTTGTGCAACCTATATTTTGCAGCAGTTATATTCTGCCATGTTAGGTGTGGGCATTTACTTTATGAGAGATGTATTGAAGAATGAAGATTTGTTTCCAATCTTTTCATGGGCAATCAATATTCCTTTAATTATCGCACTTATTATCACCCCATCTCTGGTAGCAAAATGGAAAGGGATGTATAAGTTGAATTTAGTTGGTTATACTGTGGGAACAATTGGAAGAGCGTTGGTAGTTATTGCTGCTTATTTCCAAAATGTACCGCTGATGATTGCATTTACCGCAGTTGCAGCTTTTGGTATGGGACCATGGCAGGGAGATATGAATGCAGTTATTGCAGAATGTTCCCAGTATACATATCTTACAAAGAATAAACGTGTCGATGGAACAATGTATTCTTGTACCTCGCTTGGTGTAAAACTTGGTGGTGGACTTGGAACTGCAATTGCAGGATGGCTCTTGGAATTTAGCGGTTATGACGGAACAGCAGCTGTTCAGCCGGATTCTTATACACAGATGCTGCACATTATGTATTTGTGGGTTCCTGCAATTATTACATTAATCATTACGTTTGTGATGTCAAAAATGAATGTTGAAAAGGCAAATATAAAATTGCGTGCAGAGCAAGAATTACAAAGTTTGAAGTATGTAGAGTAATCAAGCAGACAGTTATAATTTAAATTGAATTAAGAAAGTCTTTCACTTTAAATGCGAAGCATTACGTAGTGGGTAATTTTCTTGATGTGGTTATAAGTATGTGGCGAAGCGGATTGTGAATATCTGCTTCGCCACACAACTATTGGAAAATAGTGGAGAAAAGGAGTGATGTAATTATGGCATGTACAATTAGTGCAGAGGAAATTAAACGCGTAAAAGGTTTGGGATTTTTACAGAATAAAGGAACAGATTGTTTTAATGCTCGTGTAATTACTGTAAATGGTAAAATCACAGCCAAACAGGCAATGATAGTTGCAGAAGCGGCTGAAAAATTCGGAAGTGGAGAGCTTACGTTTACGACTCGTATGACAATCGAGGTAAAAGGTGTTCATTATGACAATATCGAAGCATTCCGTGAATATATCAAAAAAGCAGGTCTTCAGACAGGCGGAACAGGAGCAATGGTTCGTCCAATCGTTTCTTGTAAGGGAACAACTTGCCAGTACGGTTTATATGATACATTTGACTTAGCAGAAAAGATACATGAACGTTTTTATTTAGGATATCGTGGAGTGAAGCTTCCGCATAAATTTAAAATTGCAACAGGCGGATGTCCAAATAACTGCATAAAACCGAATTTAAACGATATAGGTATTGTAGGACAGCGTATTACAAATGTGAATCCAAAAATCTGCAAAGGCTGTAAAAAATGCCAGATTGAAGCAATGTGTCCGATGAAAGCGGCAAAAGTAGTAGATGGCGTACTTTGTGTAGATAACGAAGTATGTAACAACTGTGGTCGTTGCGTAGGAAAATGTCCGTTCCATGCAAAAGACGAAGCAACACAGGCTTACAAAGTATACATTGGTGGAAGATGGGGCAAAAAAGTAACACATGGACAGCCTCTTAGTAAACTCTTTACTTCCGAAGAAGAAGTATTAAACGTAGTAGAAAAAACAATTCTTCTTTTCCGTGAACAGGGAATTGCAGGGGAACGTTTTGCAGATACTATTGACAGAATTGGTTTTGAAGAAGTGGAAAGACAGCTTATTTCGGATGAAATTTTAGAAAGAAAAGCTAAGATTTTAGAGGGTTAGAGTAAAAAAGTGTAGAAATAAATTCATAGGAAATCTGATTTTATGGAAAAATTAATGGGGTATAGAGATGATGAAAATCAAATCTATACCCCATTAAAGTATGTTTAGTCTAAAATCCTTCCATCTGTAGAAATTGTAACCACATTCCATGGAATAAATTTTCCACTTTTCATAAGTGCCTGTTTTACGGCATTTTGGATACCGCCACAGCAAGGAACTTCCATTCGTACCACAGTAACACTTTTAATATCGTTGTTTGCAATAATTTGTGTCAGTTTTTCCGTATAATCCACCATATCCAATTTTGGACAGCCAATAACAGTTACTTTATTTCGAATAAAATCATTATGGAAATTGCCATATGCATATGCTGTACAGTCAGCAGCTACAAGCAAGTTTGCATTATCAAAATATGGAGCACATACCGGAACAAGTTTAATTTGTACCGGCCATTGGGAAAGCTGACTTGGCTGTTTTGCAGTATTTTCACAGATGGTTGTGGTGCGGTTGATTTGCTTAGAAGCAGTTCCCGGACATCCACAAGGACTTGATTTTTGCTGTTGTTTTGATTCATTTGCTTTTCGTTTGGCTTCCATTACAGCTGCTTCATCATAAGCAGGAGCTTCTCGCATTTCAAAGGTAATCGCACCTGTTGGACATCCCGGAAGGCAGTCGCCCAATCCATCACAGTAATCTTCACGAAGTAATTTTGCTTTGCCATCTACCATGCCAATCGCACCTTCATGGCAGGCAGTTGCACAAATGCCACAGCCGTTACATTTGTCTTCATCAATTTTAATAATCTGTCGAATCATAATCATTTCCTCCATCATTTTTAATATGAATTATTTCTTATAAAGTATGAACGCAGAACAAACAATCCCACATTTCAAATACATGGAGCATTAAGTGATGGGTTTTGTGTATTTGAAATAAGAAATAAGTTATTTTGGTATTGTTAAGAAAAGTGTGTTTTTTGTTTTTTACAGTAACTTTTTATCTACTTTATCGTATTTATTTGACATTACGAATGTATTATAATAAACTTTTTACAAGAAATCAGTTGTATTTACAACAGAAATGAGGTTTTTGTGAAAGAAATAATTCCAATCTTAAAAAGAACAAAATTATTTTCCGGTGTTGGAGAAGAAGAAATTGAAGCAATGTTAAGTTGTCTTGGGGCAAGGCAGCAGAAATATAAAAAAGGTGAATATGTTTTTCGGCAAGGTGAATATCTGAATATCATTACTGTTTTAATAGAAGGGAAATTGCATATTCAAAGGGATGATTTTTGGGGGAATCGCAGTATTTTAAGTAGTGTGGAAATAGGTGAAATGTTTGGCGAAGCCTATGTTGCACCGGATAGCGGTGCGATTCTGAATGATGTTGTGGCAGTAGAAGACAGTACGATTATCTTATTTGATGTTAATCGAATTTTAAACGTTTGTCCATCTGCCTGTAAATTTCATTCCCTTACGATACGAAATTTATTTTTTGCCATATCCGAAAAGAACAGAAAACTGGTGCAAAAACTGGGATATATGTCAAAACGCACTACAAGGGAGAAACTGATTTCCTACCTTTCTGAGGAAGCTAAGCGAAAGAATAGTGGGGTATTTGAAATTCCATTTAATAGACAGCAACTGGCAGATTTTTTATCTGTAGACAGAAGTGCAATGTCAAATGAGCTGTGTAAAATGCGAGATGAAGGATTGCTGCGGTTTGAAAAGAATCGGTTTGAATTGATATAAAAAGTGTTTGTATTAATTCTTCTTTTGTTAAAAAATTATCAAAAATTTAAACAAGTGTCTTGTCAGTTGTAAGCTTTAGTGGTATACTTTCACAAGTGTAAACAGTAATCAAACAGAAAGGACATCACTATGCAAATAGCAGACGAGATAAAAAAGTTAAAGAAAGAAAAAGATGCCGTTATTTTGGCACATTATTACACAAGTCCGGAAATACAAGATATTGCAGATTATGTTGGGGATTCTTATTATTTAAGTAAATTAGCAATAAACCTTCCACAAGAGAAAATTATTTTTTGTGGCGTATCATTTATGGGAGAGAGTGCTTGTATTTTAAATCCGGGAAAAAAGGTGTTTATGCCGGATTTAACAGCAGATTGTGCAATGGCACATATGGCAGATGTAAAAACCATTGAGCGAATGCGGGAAAAATATGATGATTTGGCGGTAGTATGCTATATCAATTCAACAGCCGAATTAAAACAACACTGTGATGTATGTGTGACTTCTGCCAATGCAGTAAAAATTGTAAAAGCTTTGCCAAATAAAAATATCTTTTTGATACCGGACAAAAATTTGGCACATTATGTGGCAACCCAAGTGCCGGAAAAACATTTTATTTTTAATGAAGGCTATTGTCCTATCCACGAAAACATGCAGGAAGAAGAAATTCGAAAATTAAAAGCTTCCCATACAAATGCACCGGTTTTAGTGCATCCGGAGTGCAACGAAAAAATACGAGAACTGGCTGATTTTTTGGGAAGCACGTCACAAATTATCGAATATGCACAAAAGTGTGAAGCAGAAGAACTGATTATTGGCACAGAAATCGGTGTATTATATGAACTAAAAAAACGCTGTCCATACAAAACATTTTATTTTCCGCAAACGAAACCGATTTGCGAAGATATGAAGAAAATTACATTACATAAGATTTATCAGATTCTTTTAGAAGAAGAAAATAAAATAGTTGTTTCGGAAGAACTTCGCGTACATTCGAAAAAGCCATTAGAACAAATGTTAGAACTTGCAAAATAGAAAGGGAAGAAAACAGATGATTACAGATGTAGTAATTGTGGGAACTGGTATTAGCGGGCTATTTTGTGCATTAAGCCTGCCTTGCGAAAAACAGATTGTAATGCTTACAAAATCAGATATCGAAAGCAGCGATTCCTATCTTGCACAAGGCGGAATTTGCGTAAAAAGAGATGAAGATGATTTTGCTGTTTTTATGGAAGATACGATGAAAGCGGGGCATTACGAAAATCGCAAAGAGTCTGTCGGCATTATGATTCAAGATTCAAGAGAAGTTATTGCAGACTTGGTTTCCTATGGAGTAGAGTTTGAAAAAAAAGATACCAGTATCAAAAACTTAGATTGGGAGAATTTTTGCTATACAAAAGAAGGGGCACACAGCAGAGCACGTATTTTGTATCATCAGGATATTACAGGCGAGGAAATTACAAAAAAATTGATTGCAGAAGCGAAAAAACGTGTTAATATTACAATATTGGAATATACTGCGATGACAGATATATACACCGAGCAGAATGTATGCAAAGGCATTCTTGCACAAAAAG
This sequence comes from uncultured Lachnobacterium sp., assembly GCA_937889225.1. Classification (GTDB taxonomy): domain Bacteria; phylum Bacillota; class Clostridia; order Lachnospirales; family Lachnospiraceae; genus Roseburia. The sequence goes on from CALAST010000004.1 coordinate 14,890, forward strand.
ATGGAGAAATAATTGAAATTTTAGCAAAAGATGTAGTCTTTGCAACAGGCGGAATTGGTGGAAGATATACCCATTCCACGAATTTTCCACATTTGACAGGAGATGCACTAGACATTGCCGAAAAACATGGAATTGTACTGGAACATATGGACTATGTACAGATTCATCCCACTACACTTTATTCAAAAAAGGAAGGCAGACGGTTTTTGATTTCAGAATCGGTTCGTGGAGAAGGTGCAATCCTTTTAGATAAAGAAGGGAATCGATTTGTCAATGAATTGCTCCCAAGAGATGTCGTAACAAATGCTATTCATAAGCAGATGGAGAAAGATGGTACAGAGTATGTATGGCTTTCATTGGAACATATTCCATCAGAGACGATAAAGGCACATTTTCCAAATATCTGTAAACGTTGTCTGGAAGAAGGGTATGATGTGTTAAAAGAACCAATTCCTGTTGTTCCGGCACAGCATTATTTTATGGGCGGAATCAAAGTGGACTCTGACAGTAAAACTTCGATGGAACATTTGTATGCAGTAGGAGAAACCAGCTGCAACGGCGTACATGGCAAAAACCGATTGGCAAGCAATTCGCTGCTTGAAAGCATTGTATTTGCAAAGCGAGCAGCAAAGCATATAGGAAAAAGCGATACATAAACATACAATAGAAAATTAATCAATAACGAAAGGAAAAATAGCATGAATACAATTACAATGACATTACAGGCAGATGATTTGATTTTATCTGCATTAAAAGAAGACATTTCCAGTGAAGATGTTACGACAAATTCCGTAATGAAAGAAGCAGTTTTGGGAGAGGTAGATTTGATTTGCAAACAAGACGGCATTATTGCAGGTTTGGGAGTATATAAAAGAGTATTTGAGTTGTTAGACAAAGAAACCAGAATAGAATTTTTTGTGCAGGATGGGAACCATGTAAAGGCGGGTCAGCTTATGGGCAAATTGACAGGAGATATTCGTGTGCTGTTATCGGGAGAGCGTGTAGCACTAAACTTCTTACAAAGAATGAGCGGAATTGCAACTTATACAAATTCTGTGGCATCCCTTTTGGCTGGCGGTCATACAAAACTGTTAGACACAAGAAAGACAACACCAAATATGCGTATTTTTGAAAAATATGCGGTACGTGTAGGTGGTGGATATAATCATCGTTACAATTTGTCGGATGGGGTTTTGTTAAAAGATAATCATATTGGAGCAGCAGGTAGTGTAACTAATGCCGTAAAAATGGCAAAAGAATATGCACCATTTGTCCGTAAAATCGAAATCGAAGTAGAAAATTTAGAGATGGTAAAAGAAGCAGTAGAAGCCGGTGCAGATATTATTATGCTTGACAATATGTCCTATGAAGAAATGGAAGAGGCAATTCGCATCATTGATGGAAGGGCAGAAACGGAGTGTTCAGGGAATGTAACAAAAGAAAATATTGCAAAACTAACAGCGTTAGGTGTAGATTATATTTCAAGCGGAGCATTGACCCATTCTGCACCAATATTGGATATATCTATGAAGAACCTTCATGTGGTAGAGGCATAAATTTTAGATATAAGTGTTACAATTTCTTGCGAGAAAGAAATTCACGTGTTATGATATCCGGATAAATATTTGATGGAATTTATATATTTTGTAATTGCTTAGTCAGAGAATGTCTTGATATGTAGGACATGATGGGATAAGATTAATATTTTGTGTGATAAGGTTTTTATTGAATATGAAAGGAATAGAAAGATGACAGGTCAGAAAAGACGTGAAGAAATAATTGCAAGAATCAAAGAAAGCAAAGGACCTCTTTCTGGACAGAAATTAGCAGAAGGTTTTGGGGTAAGCAGACAGGTAGTGGTGCAGGACATTGCATTGCTTCGTGCAGAAGGATATGATATTATTTCAACGAACCGCGGATATTTGCTGCAAAGTACAAAAAATGTAAGTCGTATATTTAAGGTGAAGCATACGGACGAAGCAATTGAAGATGAGCTTTGCAGCATTGTGGATTTAGGGGGATGTGTGGAAAATGTGATTGTCCACCATAAGGTGTATGGCACAATGGAAGCACATCTTGGTATAAATTCCCGCAGAAAAGTGGCTTTATTTATAGAAGATATCCAGAATGGAAAATCCAGTCCATTGAAAAATATCACATCCAATTACCATTATCATAGGATTAGTGCAGATAGTGAGGAAACGTTAAATTTAATCGAAGGTATGTTAAAGCAGAAACAGTACTTAGTAGAACCAAATAAGAGATAAGATGAGCTATGCCATATATAATCCGCTTTGTAATTTGCTCTTAATTTGGTCAAATTTAAAGCGTTTTGTTAGTAATGCTTGACAAAATAAGGGAAAAAGGATTAAAGTAGTTAAGGCGATTTTTTCAAAATAAATATGTATACTTATATTTATCGTCTCAGACGCAGCATGTGCCTGTTTGAGACGATTTTTGTGATTTTTTTATGTAGAATATTGCTAAGTACGACAGGTATTTGGTATAATGGATAAAATATTCTGGGGGGAATATTTTTATAATTACTTATGAGAGGGAAAGGTATACATATATGGTTGAATTTGTCCGCACAGAACACTTAAAGGTTGGAGACGTAATTGAGAAGCCGTTGTATGATGAAAAGTGCCGCATTCTTATGAGAGCCGGCAATCCTTTAACACAGACAGCGATTCGATTGATTAAACAGAATGGATATAAAGGCATTTATATCAAAAATGATGATGTGTTGCGAAGAGAGCAGGTTCCAATTGCGGAGCCATTGATAGAAGATTTGCAGCAGTTACAGCTTATGAATTTGCTGAAACATATTTACGAGAATAAAAACATCAGCAGAGACTTTTTTGACAAACAGTTTTTGGCAGATAAAAAACAACTGCATGATTTCTTGGAAGATATGATAGATGCATTGGTAAAAGCGGAACAGGAAGGTCGTCTGCTATTTGAAATGGAAGACCCGCGAAATGCAGGAACATGGATATTTTATCATTCCATTAATGTGTGTTTATTATCGATTGGCATGGCTATCAAAATGGGCAAATCCAAACCGGAGATTATGGATATTGCATTAGGTGCAATTTATCACGATTTGGGCAAAGGTTGGTTTCCGGATAATCTTGTAAACAGAATGGGACTTTCCGAAAGCGAAAGAAGACAGCTTCGTGAGCATCCGGAAAAAATGTTTCGTTTCTTACAGAAACACAATTATTCGGTAGCAACGCTTTATGCAGTATGGCAGCATCATGAAAAAATCAATGGAACCGGTTATCCACAGCAGTTGAAAGGAGATAAGATTGTAGAATCTGCACGTATTGTGTCCTGTGCAAATATCTATGACAATATGATAAACATGAATCCATATGAAGGGGAATCATTCTATCAGGAAGATGCGATTGAATATTTATCTGCCAATGCAGAGTTGGATATCAACTGTTTAAGAGCACTTCTTCAGGTGGTTATGCCATATCCGGTAGGTTCAAGAGTATATCTTTCTAATGCACAACAAGGCATTGTTGTAAAAAATAATGTAGGAATGCCGCTTCGCCCGGTATTGATTATTAATAAAGAATTAGTTTATCTGAATAAAGACGAAAGATATCGCAATGTGACGATTTGCAATATTATAAAGTAGTTTTTTGATAAACCAAGTACAAGCATTTAGATAATATTTAACCGTTGGCTTTATAAAGAATGAGAAGCACATTGGTTTATGCAAAGTAGTAAAAAGGATTTGGGGTTTCTACTCTGTGTTTGCATAATGTAGAACATACATATTTTAATTGTTGGGGTGTTAGTAAAAAATGGAGTATGAGTAAGCAAAAGAATAGGTTGAAAATACCTGTTTGGTTGCGTTCATATATAAATATAAAAACACATTGAAACACAATTTAGAATGGAGGAAGAATTGGAAATGTATCCAATAGTTCGAAAAGAAAAACTGGCAGAACAGATTATCTTAATGGATATTAAAGCACCGCATGTTGCGAAGAAATGTTTGCCGGGACAATTTATTATTGCAAAAATGGATGAGATAGGGGAAAGAATTCCGCTTACTATTTGTGATTACGATAGAGAGGCAGAAACTGTTACCATCGTAGTGCAGACCATCGGTGCAGGAACTACCCGTATGATGAATATGGAAGTAGGAGATGCATTACAGGATTTCGTAGGTCCGTTAGGATGTGCGTCTGAACTTTGTTTAGAAGAATCATTAGAAGAAACTAAAAAGAAAAGCATTGTTTTCATTGCAGGTGGTCTTGGAACTGCCCCTGTATACCCACAGGTAAAATGGTTACATGAACATGGCGTAGATGTAGATGTTATCATGGGCAGCAGAACAAAAGATTTATTATTCTACATTGATGAAATGAAGGCAGTTGCCAAAAACGTATATGTTACAACAGATGACGGTACATATGGATTTCACGGCAATGGCTGTGCACAGTTAGAAGACCTTGTAAACAATGGTAAAAAATATGACCGGTGTGTAGCAATCGGTCCGATGATTATGATGAAATACGTATGTCTTTTGACAAAGAAATTAGAAATTCCAACGATTGTTTCCATGAACCCGATTATGGTAGATGGAACAGGTATGTGTGGTGCATGCCGTCTCGTAGTAGGAAATGAAGTAAAATTTGCATGTGTAGACGGACCGGAATTTGACGGACATCTCGTAGATTTTGACCAGGCAATGGCAAGACAGGCACAGTATAAGACAGAAGAAGGTCGTGCAAAGCTTCGCTTAGAAGAAGGCGATACACATCACGGCGGATGCGGACATTGCGGAGGTGACAAATAATGGATGGTTTAGTAAGAGTACCGGTACGCGAACAAGATGCAAAAGTTCGTGCAACCAATTTTAAAGAAGTATGTTATGGATACAACGAAGAAGAAGCAGTAGCAGAGGCTTCCCGTTGTTTAAATTGTAAAAATGCCCTTTGTATGAAAGGCTGTCCGGTTTCCATTAATATTCCGGCATTTATCGAACAGGTGAAGAACCGCAATTTCGAAGAAGCATATCAGATTATTTCAGAGTCAAGTGCACTTCCGGCAGTTTGTGGTCGTGTATGTCCACAGGAAAGCCAATGTGAAGGCAAATGTATTCGTGGCTTCAAAGGTGACCCGGTTGCAATCGGTAAACTGGAACGTTTCGTAGCTGATTGGGCAAGACAAAACGGCATCAAACCGAAAAAAGCAGAATCTACAAATGGTCATAAAGTAGCTGTTATCGGTTCCGGTCCGGCAGGTCTTACTTGTGCAGGAGACTTAGCAAAATTAGGATATGAAGTAACCATTTTTGAAGCATTGCATGCAGCAGGTGGCGTACTTGTATATGGTATTCCGGAATTCCGTCTTCCAAAAGACGAAGTTGTGGCAAAAGAAGTAGAAAACGTAAAAGCATTAGGTGTTAAGATTGAAACAAATGTAATTATCGGTAAATCCGTAACGATTGATGAATTGATGGAAGAAGGCGGATTTGAAGCCGTATTCGTAGGTTCCGGCGCAGGTCTTCCAAAATTTATGGGAATTCCGGGAGAACAGGCAAATGGTGTATTCTCCGCAAATGAATACTTAACCAGAAACAACCTGATGAAAGCATTTAAAGAAGAATACGAAACACCAATTTCCCATGGCAAAAAAGTAGTAGTTGTTGGTGGTGGTAACGTAGCAATGGATGCTGCAAGAACTGCTCTTCGTCTTGGTGCAGAAACACACATCGTATATCGTCGTAGTGAAGCAGAGCTTCCTGCACGAGTAGAAGAAGTCCATCATGCAAAAGAAGAAGGCATTATCTTCGATTTATTACAGAATCCAACCGAAATTCTTGTAGATGAAAAAGGATGGGTAAAAGGTATCCGTGTTATTAAGATGGAACTTGGTGAACCGGATGCTTCCGGACGTAGAAGACCGGTAGAAGTTCCTGGTTCTGAATATGAAATTGAATGTGATACGGTTATTATGTCACTTGGAACATCTCCAAACCCACTTATTTCTTCCACAACAAAAGGTATGGATGTAAATAAACGTAAATGTATCGTAGCAGATGAAACAAACGGTGCAACTTCCAAAGAAGGCGTATATGCCGGTGGCGATGCCGTAACAGGTGCTGCAACCGTAATCCTTGCGATGGGAGCCGGTAAAGCTGCCGCAGCAGGTATACATGAATATTTAAGCAAGTAAACGGTGAAAAAGATTTTGGTACTGTTTTGCAGTATCAAAATCTTTTTTTAATAATCTTATTTAGTTAATATGCTTTTCATACAACTTCCGTTTGACAATCACAACTTGTAACTTGCAACGTACTATGAAATAGTTTATAATGGTTTGCAGAATTATTTATTTTTAGGAAAAGCAGGTGGAAATTCGTGCGAAAGCGAATCGAACAATTAGCTAGAGGCAAGTTTGAACATACAAAACCGGAGGTTATATTTTCAGAAGAAACCGTAGAATTTTCTGTTTGTGAAGGCACAGATTATACAGGGGAATTTACGATTACATGTAAAAATCAAATTCCCATCCGTGGAGTTGTGTATTCTGCAAATCCGCGTATGAAGTGCCTAACCCCACAATTTGAATCAAGGACAAGCTACCAAACAAGCGGTGTGCAAGAGGAAGTTGTGTTAGGAGATTTGGAGTCTTCCATTTATGTAGAACCAATACGGATTCGTTATCAATTTCATAGCAAAGGATTAGAGGAAGGCGTGATTGAGAGAGGCAGATTTGTAATTGTCTGTAATCAGATGGAAATCAGTCTTTCTTTTTGTGCGTCTGTATGTAAGCAGTATCCGCAGAGCAGTTATGGAGAAATCCGCAATTTGAGTGATTTTGCTGTTCTTGCAAAAGAAAACAGGGAGGAAGCCTATCAAATTTTTTGCAATAAAGCATTTTTCAATTTGATGGGTGCACAAGATATTAAAGAACAGATGATATATCGTGGGATTTTGGGCACAAGACCTTCCATTTCTAATATGGAAGAATTTTTGATTGGAACAGGTAAAAAAGACCGCATATCCATTTCTGTGGAAAAAGAAAAATATGAGTTTTACGAAGTAAAAGAAGTCGTAAAGGATGTTTTAGAAATCCATAAGGATAACTGGGGATTTGCAGAAATTTCTATCACAACAGATGCGGAGTTTATTCATTTTGAAAAAGAGGTCATTACATCGGATATGTTTTTGGGAAGTGTATATCCGTTGGAATTTTACATAGATGCAGAGTATATGCATCATGGTAAAAATTATGCAAAAATTATGGTAACATCACCATATGAAAGCTGTGCTGTTGAAATTATGGCATCCACAGAGGAAAAATATGTTTTGCCAACAATAGAAAAAACATATCGCATTAAGAAAAAGAAATCTCTTTCTCGCATTATGGAGCTGTATATCGAATATCGTCTGAAACGTGTGGTTACAGGTATGTGGGCACGCGAAACGGCAGAGATTTTAGATGGGCTTTATGTGATGGAGCCGGAGGAAATGATGTATCCTCTTATGAAGGCACAATGTTTGATTATCAACCAACAACGTCAGGATGCGGAATGGATTTTAGATGAGTTTAAACGAAAATGGACAGACCGGAAAGCACCGATATGGGGCTATTATCTGTATGTCCGGAGTTTGATGGAAAAAGAACCTATTTTTATAGAACGTCTGACAAACGAAATCGAAGAAATTTTTGAGCAAAACAAAGATTCGGCATTATTATATTGGGTACTTCTTTATTTAAAAGAGGAGTATGATGATGATGCATATAAATTGAAACGGATTCGAAGTTATATCAAAAAAGGTTGTTCTTCTCCGCATTTTTATTTGGAAGCCTACTATTTGATTTGCGAAAATCCATATCTTTTATCGAAATTGGGAGTTTTCGAAATCCGAATGTTACGATGGGCAATTCGTCATAAGGCAATTACAAAAGATATTGCATTGCAGATATTTACCGTTATGGAAAATAAAAAAGAATACAGCCAAGTCGTATATGAAATTCTTTGTGTTGCTTATGAGGCAAATCCAAAACCGGAGCATGTAGGCATTATCTGTGGGTATTTGATTAAGGCAAATAAATATGAGCATAAATATCACCATTGGTATGAAATGGGAATTGAAATGGAACTGCGTATCACAGGTCTTTATGAGGCATATTTACTTTCTATGGATGAAAGAAGCATAAAACCTGTACCCAAAGTAATTCGCAAGTATTTCCGATATGAATGTATGGTGCCATATAAAAAACTGGCTGTTTTGTATAATAATATCGTAGCCTCCAAAGATGCAGATATGGAAACCTATGAAGAATATCGCGATACAATAAGCCATTTTGCAATGGAGCAGATTACACTTGGACGTATGGATGACAATCTTGCCGTTATTTATGAAGATATGTTAGAAGTCGGACAGATTGGGGAAGATACTGCGAAAGCACTTGCCGGAATTTTATTTTTGCGAAAACTGGTTGTATTTGACAAGCGGATGAAGCGGGCAATTATTTACCAATCACAGATGAAAGAGCCTCAAATCGTTTCCATTGCAAATCAGTCTGCCTATTTTCAGCTTATTTCAAAGGATTATGTCATTTTGTTTGAGGATGAAAATGGAGTGCGATATGCAGGCGGCATTTCTTATCAACTGCAAAATTTGATGGACACACCAAAATATATGGAAATATGCAGGTCATTCGCACCGCAGGAACTTTCTTATATTCTGTCACATTTTGATGGAAAAGAGAATGAAAGCGAAGTTCTTCCGGAAGAAGAAGCTTATTTGAAGAAGATTATGGATTCTGAAAAAGTAAGTGCAACCTACAAAGCGAAGATACTCCCAAAAGTTATGTATCTGTATCAAAAACAGGGAGATACTACGCAATTGTTGGAATATCTGAAAACAGCAGATTATGCTAAATTTATGCCAAAAGACCGTAAAGCAGCGATAGAGCTTTTAGTAGAGCATGGACTATATGAATTGGCATATGAGAAAGTTGCAGAATATGGCATTGACCAACTTAAAACATCTTCTCAGATTGCTTTAGCACAATATATGATAGAACGCAAGGAATCCGAAGAAGAATGTTTGACCATGCTTGCAATGGAAGTATTCCGTTTGGGTGAATATGACCCCAAAACGCTTATCTATTTGGGTAAATATTACAACGGACCGACAAAAGAAATGCTTTCTTTATGGAAAGCAGGAAAAGGTTTGGATATAAAACAAGAAGCATTGTCGGAGCGTTTGCTTACACAGATGCTGTACATAGAATGGAATATCCCAGAATGTATGCCGGTATTTGATTCTTATTATAAAGCAAAAGGAAAAGGTGTACTAATTTTGGCATTCCTTTCCTTTTGTGCTTACCACTATTTGGTGCATGAGGAAAAGATAAAACAGGAAATCTTTGCATTGATAGAAGAACGTATGCTACACCATGCAAAATTAAATGATGCGTGTAAATTGGGGCTTCTTTGTTATTATGCAAAATGCTCACAGCTTGCAAAGTTGCAGGAAGAACTTGCAGATGAGCTTTTGGGAGAATATACGCGAAGAAATATGTATTTTGCATTCTATAAGAAGTTTCATGCGAGTTTACAGCAGAAATATCATGTGTATGACAAAGTGTTTTTGGAATATCGTGCAAATCCAAACAGTCGTGTGCTGGTTGCTTATAAAAGCGATGCAGATGGTGCGAAATTTATCAAAGAAGAAATGCAGAACGTATATGAAGGAATTTTCGTAAAATCGTTTGTTGTCCTTTTTGGAGAAATGATAGAGTATCGCATTAGCGAAGAATATAATCAAAAAATGCGAGTGATGGAAAGCAGTAGAATTTTACATAATGAAGCCTATCATAAGGCGGACCAAAGTCGCTATAGTCTGCTAAATCAAATGCTGATTTCGGAAGCATTGCAGGAAGATGCAGATATGTACTACAATATGAAACGTTATGTGGAATATGAAGAAATTGCAAAAGCGGTATTTCAATTATTATAATGATTTAACAGAAGCGGATTGTGAATATTCACTTGATGGTTTATTTTAATGTTATTAAAAAAATGAATTTAATCTTAATTGCTAGAGGAAAATATGGAAAATAAGTGTTATCTTGGTATTGATTTAACGGAACAATCTGCCATGATTAGTTATTATCAATTAAATATGAGAGAACCGGAAACGGTAAGTCCAATTGCCGGAAGTGAAGCGTATCAGATTCCAATGCTTTTGGCAAAAAGAAAGCAGGAAGAATTATGGTATTATGGAGACGAAGCAAAGCAGATGGCAAATGATTCCGAAGTGATTTGCTTTGATTCGTTGTTGCAAAGGGCTATGCATGAAGAAGAAATTGAAGTCGAAGAGGAAGTATATCAGGCAACGGAATTATTATGTATTTTTTTGAAAAAAATCATGAAACTTCCGGCACTTTTAGGAAACTGCACTTCTTGTGATTGTCTTGTTCTTTCAGTCGAACAGCTGACAAAAGAAAATATGGTTATTTTTCGTAAGATTGCTATCAGACTGGGATTATCCAAAGAACAATTTATGGTAATTAACCATAAGGAAAGTTTTTATTATTATGCATTAAATCAGCCGGAAGGATTATGGATGCATGATGTATATCTGTTTGAAGCAGATAATTACAGCATACATTCGTATCAGCTACATCGCAATATAAGAACCATTCCACAGTTAATTACCATAAATGAGAGTGTGCGGACCGATTTAAATGAGCCAAAAGATTTGGAGTTTTTAGAATTACTGAAAAAATCATTTGAAAATCAAAGAGTTTCCTGTGCATATTTGGTAGGAGAAGGCTTTGATGGGAATTGGCTGCGGGAATCTGTAGCATTTTTATGTCGTGGAAGAAGGGCATTTGCAGGAAATAATCTGTTTTCCAAAGGCGCGTGTTATGCTGCTTATGTAAAAATACAGCAAAGACCATGGAATTTTATTTACATAGGCGAAAATGATATGAAGTTTAATCTGAGTCTGAAAATAAGAAATCGTGGAAATGAGGAATTTTTGACTTTGATTAGTGCCGGGGAAAATTATTTTGAAATGCAGGGCAGTTGTGAAGTGATTTTAAGCGGAAGTATGGAAGTTGACTTTTGGAAACAGCTTCCGCAGAGCAGAGAGGCTGTGATTGAAACGCTGGAGCTTACGGATTTGCCACAAAGACCGGATAGAACCACGAGAGTTCGGATTACGGCAACACCGGTTGCGGATGATAAAATTGATGTAGAAATAAAAGATTTGGGCTTTGGGGATATTTATAAGAGTACCGGAAAAGTCTGGAAATACACAATGGCAATGTAAGGAGAGTCTATGGGAGAATTATTATTATGTAATGAGCCGTTGGCAGAACATCCTTATTTTATAGAAGGAGTTTCGTGGAATATTTATTCTATGGAAGAATTGTGTTATTTTATAGAAACAAATACGTATCTGTTGGATGAAACGTTTATGTCAGAAGAACTTTGTCAATGGATAAAAGAAGAAATGAAGCGTACTTCTCTTGCAGAGAAGCTACTGAATCTTTTAAAACAAGGCATATATTTGACGGATTTTGTATATTTGATTTTGAAAGATACAGGGTATTGCTCGCAGGAAACGATAAGAAGCATTGTTCAGTTGTTAAAGCAAATGCAAAAAAAGAGTGATTTTGAATGCAGAAAGATGCGTGCGGACCATTTGATGGGGATGGAAAAATATTTAAGCAGTATTTATGAGTATAAACGCTTGTTAAATTCCCATCAGGCAGAGTCACAGAGAAAAGGACTAATAGGAAATATTTGGCACAATTTAGGCACAGCATATGCACATTTGTTTATTTTTCAAGAAGCCGCAAATTGTTATGAAACGGCATTTCAATTCAATCACGATGATGAATCTTTAAAGGCGTGTTTGCTTTGTTATGGAATTATGAATGAAGAAACGAAATTTTTCCAGATTATTGAGGAGTATGAAGTTTCCGAAGTGTTGCTGGATAGTGTAAAAGAGGCCATTTATTTTGCCGCAAATAGTCCGCAAATGCAGAAAGAACAAGAGCGTTTGGTGGAATTGTTTGATTTCTCAGAAACAGATGTGAAAGCAAAAGAAAGAACGGAATTGTCGAACGTGATTTCGGATTGGAAAGAAGGATATAGGAAGAAAACATGTCTTTTTTAGATTGGTTTAAGAGAAAAAAGAAGAAAAAGAATATAGAAACAGAAGAAGTGGTAGAACCGATTGTTTTACATGATACAGCATCGATTCGAAATCATGTGATAACGCTTTGTGAACAAATGACGGAGTTGCTGCAATCATTGGATGAAGTAAAACGGGATTATGAAATCGTAACTGCATATTTGAATGATATTCAAGTGGTAGAAGGCGTAATGGGTGAGCAGAAATCACAAATTTTAGATACCGCTATGAATATATCAAAACTTACAGCTACCCGAAACCAGTACTTAAATACCGAACAAAAAGTTTCTGATGAAGTATTTAACCAGATGCAGGAAGAAGAATCAGAAATGCCTAGAGTGATTAAACGCCTGAAAGAAAATGAAGTAACGCTTGATAGCATTAAGCGAGATATGAGTCGTTTATCAGCAGAGAAGTTAGAATGGAGCGTGAGGCGTGAAGAAGCAGAGGAAAAGCAAGAAACGATTCGGCGGATGTCAAAGGTTATGCTTGGTGTCGAAGGTGCGATGGCAATTCTGATTATGCTATTTTGTATTTATTTGAAAGTAGACAATACGTTGATTATTGCCATTATGGCATTAGTGGCAACAGCTACAGCAGCAATTTTATTAATTCAAAATCAAGAGTGCATAAGCGAATTAAAACGCTGTGATGTAAACCAAAATCATGTGATTTCTCTTGAAAATCATGTGAAAATCAAGTTTGTAAACATGAAAAACGCGGTAGATTATTGTTGTCATAGGTATCATGTGAAAAATTCATATGAATTGACTTATAATTATGAGCAGTTTATTGAAGCAACAAGAGAACGAGAAAAATTAAAAGAAACCAATGCGGATTTGGAATATTTTAGCAATAAGTTGATACGTCTTTTGCGAAAGCTGAATTTATATGATGCAAAAGTATGGGTAGGATATGCCGATGCACTTATTATGCCAAAAGAAATGGTGGAATTGAAACATGAGTTGTTTTCTCGTCGTCAGAAATTGCGTGATCAGATTGAATATAATCTAAATGCGGTAACAAAAATGCGAGAAGAAGTGGAACATTATTATGGCATACAAAAAGAACATGAACAAATAGAGCATGGATTAAATGCAGCATCCGGATTATCATCAGAATCTGCAAATGGCACACATAATGCAGATGTTATGGGTGTGCAAATTAGGGATATTTTAAATAAAGTAGATGAAATTCATAAGAGTTTTATACAGTAAGATGTAGGGCTGCGATTGTGCAGCCCTTTTTAATACAAGTAAAAAACGAACATTTAAAATTGGAATATGCGGAATTATAAAAATATGCAAAGAAAGAATGTTTTTTATTTACAATCATAAATATAGTGGCTCATATGAAACATAAGACTGGTGATGGCAAGTGTTATCATCAGTTTTTTACAGTTTAACTATGAGAATGATAGGAAGGAAGAACTAAGCATGACAGATAGTACATATAAGATGATACAGCAATTGAATGAGATAGATTTTATGGATAATTCAGAAAAAATGAAAAAACAGATGATAAAAATAATAGAAAAAGTGCAACAAGAAGCATTTATGGAGGGATATAAGTATGCAATTACAATATTAGAAGATGGAATCGTAAAAAAAGAAAAGACTGATTAGTACGGGAAGTTCCCGCTTATTAAGTCTTTTCTAAAATATCATTAATAATTTGTTGAATATGAGCCAAATGTGTTTCCGATAATCCGGTAACCTCAATATATGTTCTATCATCTAATTCCAATAAATAGTCGGTGCTAACAGAAAAAAAGGATGAGATTTTTACAAGCATTTCAATAGAGGGAAGAATATTATTATTCTCCCAATTAGAAACGGTTTGTTTTGAAACATCCAGTTTTTGGGCAAGTTGCACCTGATTATAATTATTGGCTTTTCGTAAAATCTTAATTCTATCCCCAAACATAAAATTCTCCTTTTTATAAATATTTTATGTGAGAAAAAATATATTTACAAAATACAAAAGTATTGTTATAATGGATTATATAAGCATAGGAAATTTATGGAGATGATATGGAACGACAAATGATAGAAAAAAGTAAATGGATATTCTTAAGTGCCATACTTGCAAGTAGTTTATTTTCGGCAGGCGGATATTTTGTTTATGTTTCATGTGGAATAACGATATTGCAGTTAATTGGAATAGCAGTTTTGTATGGAAAAGAAAAAAAGATAAAGATGGCATGGGATTTTTCTATGTTGTCTGTGGGTACATTGGTATTTTCCTATTTAGCAACCGTATTATGGGCAGTAGATGAAGGAATGGCAATATGGGGATTTTTAAAGTTTTTTCCAGTATTGTTGTTTTTTTTGCTGTTAAGGCAAAATCAAGAGAAAAAAGAGCAAATAATACAGTTGTTACCAATCTTTGGTACATTGATGACAATTTTTTCGGTTCTTATGATGCAGTTTGAAATATTTCAAGAGTATGTATCAGTTGCAGGGAGATTAGCCGGATTTTTTCAATATCCCAATACATATGCAGTATTTATGTTAGTATGTATAGTCATTGCATTTTATGAGATAGATTGGAAAAAGCCGGATTGGTTATTACTTACTCATATTATTGTTGGATTAGCTGGGATTTTATTAAGTGGAAGCCGTATTGTATGGGGACTTTTAGCTGCTTGTAGTTTGGCATTGCTTATTTCTCAAAAAAGAAATCGAAAAGTAATTATGGCAAGTGTTGGAAGTGGCGTGTTGGCAATTGGAGCAGTAATTCTTTTAGGAGCCGGAGGGTCGATATGGGAACGTATTCTTAGTATTTCATTATATTCCAGTACATTAGTTGGACGATTTTTATACTATATAGATGCAATTCCTGTTATTTTGAAGCATCCGTTTGGTTTAGGATACTATGGGTATTATTCCATTCAGCAGGAAATCCAAACAGGTGTATATTCCGTGTTAAATGTACATAATGAATTATTACAGTTGATGCTAGATGTGGGAATTGTGCCAGCATTGCTTTTTTATGGCTGTATAGCAAAGAATATATGCACAGGAAATAAACCTATGCGTGATAGAGTTGTGCTTCTTATTTTATTTTTGCATAGCTTATTGGATTATGATTTTCAATTTATTTCTATGTTGTTTGTGTTATTGCTATTTTTGGAAAATGGTAAATTAAAAGAATATGGACTTCCGACTATAGCAAAAGCAGTAATAGCTGTTTTTTCGATTGCTATTTTAGTAGGAAGTGTTTGTATTGGTGCTTCGGAATATTTTTATACAAGAGGAGACAACAAAAAGTCGTTGGATTTGTATGAGCGGAATACACCAGCAAAAGTAGCATTGCTTACAGAGGCAGAAACAATAGAAGAAATGGAAAATTATGCAGATGAAATCTTAGAAAGCAATTCCCATAGTGCAATTGCGTATAGTGCCAAAGCCAGAGCTGCCTTTAGCAGAGGTGAAATAGAGCAGTTTATACAGTATAAGATTAAGGCGATTGATTTAGCACCTTATCAATATGAAGAATATTTGGACTATTTAGATTGTTTATTTTTTGCTTTTTCAGAGTATCAAAAAGCAGGAGAAACTAATAGTGCTGAAATGTGTCTGAAAAGAGTAGAGTCTGTGTATGGGATGTTGGAAGAATTACAGGAACGGACAAGCAGTTTGGCATGGAAAATTGATGACCTTCCAAGAGTGACATTGTCACATGAATATCAGCAGTTATTAGAAGAAGCAAAAGAGGCATTATATGAATAAAAAAAGAGGATTGTTTTTGCTCGTAGTTGGAATTGTGTGTATTCTGATTGTATTTGTAGGAACGATAGGCTCAAAACCTAAAGAAGCAATTGTGTTAGATGAAGAAGGTGAAAAAATAGCAGTTCTTACTTATACAGAAGAAGGAATTATATATTCTTGTGAAGAAAGATATGAGAGTTTTACAGATGTAGCAGTTTGTGAAGCAATTACAATTATTATGGAACAGGAAGGCATAAAAGAAACTGAGGCAAAAAAGTTTTTAGTGCAAAATGAGATGTATTTAAATACTACATTTCGAAAAGAAGCATTAGATGCAATTGTTTTAGCATATGAAAAAAATAAAAATATAGAAAATACAGAATTTGCAGCTGTGCTAGGTGGAACAGATGGAAAAATATATGCTTGTTATAGTATGTCCTTGAAAGAAAATGAAAATATGGTATTACATCCGACTTATGCAGCTTCTGCGATAAAACCATTAAGTGTTTATGGACAGGTCATAGAAGCAGGAGAATTGCATTGGTCGGATAAAGTATTGGATGCTCCATATATTAGTGAACAGGCAGATGGAAAGAATGTAGAAATTCCGGCAAATGCAACTAACTGTACATATGAAGAAACGTTTATGGAAGATGCCGTAAAAAAATCACTAAATACTATTCCGATTCGCCTTTTGAAAACATATGGTGTAGAAAAAAGTTGTGATTTTTTGGCGGAAAATTTTGAAATTTCGTTAGATAGAGAGTATCGTGCATTAAAAAATAGTGGGGAAGATGAAATTTTGGCAAATATTGCACTTGGATACATAACAGCAGGGATTTCGCCAAAAGATTTGTTTGCTTATTATCAAATATTTGCAAATGGTGGAATGTATCAGCCAGCATATACGATAACATCCATAGAAACAGAAGCCGGGTTATATTATGAACACATAAATACTTCAAAACGAATTTTTTCGGAAGAAACGGCATATATTGTGAATCGTTTGTTAAAACAAGTGGTAACGGAAGATGGGACAGGTGCAGATGCACAGATAGCCGATATAGATGTATGTGGAAAAACGGGAACAAGTAGCGAATATGAAGATAATTGGTTTGTGGGACTAACTCCGCAATATATTGGAGCAGTTTGGTATGGAATGGAACATGGATATGCACAAAGAACAGCAAATGAAAGTGTAATTGTTTGGAAAGATATTATTTGTCAAATGAAGGATGTGTATGGTGTTTCATTTGAAAAACCATCGCAAGTAGTAGAAGCGGCATATTGTAAAGAAACCGGTTTGTTAGCAGGTGAAAGTTGTGAGCAAACAGGAATAGGATATTATAAAACAAATGAATTGCCAAAAGAATGTATGTGTGATTGAGAAAGCAGATGTTCCATTAGAGACAGAAGCTTTTCAATAAATTAGGGAATGGCGAAACGTATTCTTAAAATTTGTGTCTTTTACATAAAGATAAGTGCAAATACGCATTTTTAAAAGGTCTTATTTGTAAAAAAAATAGATATTTTATGTGCTATTGAAAGTTTTGCAGATTCCTAATCGTATAAAAAATCAGAAAGGAGAGTTTGAAATGAGCTCAAAAATGGGAAGACGTTTTCTAGCAGGAGCATTAGCCGGAATTGTATCATTTACAACACTGGGAATGAATTGCACGACAGTGCTTGCTGAGGAAACAAGTGAATGTTTAGAGGCATCTGTTAATACAGATATGTTGACAGATACTTCGAAAGATGTACTGTATCGTTTTGTACCGGAAACAACCGGAAAATACGAATTTTATTCCGTAGAATCCGGTGATACTTATGGTTGCATTTATGATGCAGAACAAAATGTATTGTATTCGGATAACGATGGTGGTGAAGAGTTAAACTTTAGCATTACTGCAGAATTAAAAGCGAATACAGAATATTATTTAGGTGTCAGCTATTTTGAAATAGGGGCAGAAGGAGAAATTGCTTGGAAAATCGAGAAAGTTGTAGCAGAAGAAGCAACTTTGACAGCAGAGGAAACACCGGAAGGAACTGAAGCAGGAACGACAGAAACAACCGAAGTAGTTACGGAAGGTAGTGACACAGTAGAATCAACTGAAGCAGCTACAGAAAGTGATGGAATAACAGAAACAGAAACAAAAACTACAACAACAGAAAATCCTGTAGAAGGTGAGTATGAATATACGGAAAAAGATGGTATTGTAACCATTACAAAATATACAGGAACAGAGGAAGTTGTTTCCATTCCGGAAAAAATTAATGGAAAAACAGTAGGAGTGATTGGTACAGAATCTTTTATGGATAGTGATACATTAAAAGAAGTAACCATTCCGAAAACCGTTACGGAAATTCAGTATGCAGCATTTATGTCTTGTAGAAGTTTAAAAACATTAAATTTTGCACCAGATAGTACATTACAGAAAATCGCAAGAAAGTCCTTTGCATGGTGTTCTTCTTTGGAAGCGGTTAGTTTACCGGATAGCTTAAAAGAAGCAGGAACAGAAACATTCTATAGTTGTACTTCACTTGTAAAAGTAGACTTAGGTAAGGGATTAACAAAGGTTTCCGATTATATGTTTTCAGAAACATCAAGCTTAAAAAATATTACATTCCCAAGTAATATTACAACAATTGGATATGGAGCATTTAGCAGTTCAGGTTTAGTTTCTTTAACGATTCCGGATACTGTTACAACAGTTGAAGCGTCTGCATTTGCATGGTGTAACTCACTTAGTGAAGTAAAACTTGGTGCAGGTATCGAAGGTATTTCAGATAATGTATTTAGTGGAACAACGAGTTTAAAAACCATTACATTCCCAGCTAATATTACTTATATTGGTAAGAATGCATTCTATGAGTCAGGATTGGAAAGTGTAGATATTCCAAGTACCGTAACAAGTGTTGGAGAATATGCATTTGCTAATTGTCATAACTTGAGAAAAGCAGAACTCGGTAGCGGACTTACCTATGTAGCAGAAGGTACTTTTTATAATAGTGAATTAGAAACAGTAAAAATTGGAGAAAATATTAAATCACTTGGTTTATTTTCTTTCTCAAGAAATGATTTTAAGGAAATTACCATTCCGGATACCGTTGTAGAATTAGAATATGGTGTATTCTTGAATTGTCAAGAATTAGGTACAGTAAATCTTCCAGATGATTTGGAAAAAATAGGTGGACATTGTTTCCATTACACAAAATGGTTCGAAAATCAAAAAGACGGAGATGTATATGCAGGAAACGTATATTATTACTACAAAGGTGAAATGCCTGCAAATACAACTGTTACGATTAAAGACGGCACATTAGGAATTGCTGGATGGGCATTGGAAGAACAGGAAAACCTTACTGCATTACATATTCCATATGGTGTGACAAACATTGGTGAATTTGCATTAATAGGATGTACTTCTTTAAACGAAGTTACCATTCCAAGTTCCGTGACGGAAATTTGGGATTACTCCATTGGATATGAGTATGGTTGGGATGAAGGATATGTAAAAGTTCCGACAACATTTGGTGGAAATGCATATTGTGTAAAAATTCCAGACTTTACAATTATCGGTGATGCAGATTCCGAAGCAGAAGCATATGCACAAAAACATGGATTTTCATTCAAGAAAAACGTATATACCGTAAACTTCTATGATGGAGACAAACTCGTTTCTACACAGCAAGTTATTTCTGGTGAATCCGCAGAAGCACCTGCATTGACAAAAGATGGTTATCTCTTAAGTTGGGATACAGACTTTAGCAATGTAAAGAGAAGTCTCAATGTAAAAGCTGTATGGAAAGATTATGCAGAAGTTTCACTTCCGGAAAATAATACGCTGACCAAGGAAAAATTTGCAGAAGTACTTGAAATGAACAAAAACTTCGATGTTGTAGTAAAATCTAATAATAACGTAACCTTTACATTTGCAAAAGGCACAATGAAAGCTGTTAGCGGAAAAGAAAGTTATGATTTCACAACTACAATCTACAATACATATAGTACAGAATTACCGGCTTTTGTTACAGCAGATAATTTTGTATTAAAGATTGATTATGCATATTCAGGACAACTTCCGGCAGAAGCAAGTATTCGCATTTTTGTAGGAACTGAATATGCAGGTAAGACATTATATTATTCTTGGTTAAAAGAAGATGGTACACTTGCAGAAGTACAGGGTTCCGGTGTAGGTGAAGATGGCTATATGATGGTAAAACAAGACCATTGCTCCAGCTATGTAATTACAACAGAGTCACCAGCAACAACGGTAAAATCACCAGGAACAGGCGATGTTTCCATGATGGGCATTTATATGGTAATGGCTTTAAGTGCTGTAGTTATGGTATTTGTAACAGGAAAAAAATACAATAAATAGAAGTAGTTAGACTAAGAAATAAAGGATAGTCGAAAAATAGCTATTCTGTAATAGGGAATGATATCGTTCGTATAAACGATATCGTTCCCTAATTTTTTTATAAAAAGAAAAAATGGCTAACCAAGAGTTTTTTTCTTAGCAATCGAAAGATGGATTGAATGCATAGAAGTTTTTACTATCAAGTTCATCTTGCACAATACGAAGTGCTTCGCCAAAACGTTGGAAGTGTACAACTTCACGTTGTCTTAAGAATTTAATCGGGTCAGCGATTTCATAGTCTTTTGCAAGACGTAAAATATTGTCATAGGTAGAACGGGCTTTCTGTTCTGCTGCCATATCTTCAAACAGGTCTGTAATTGGGTCGCCTTTGCTTTGGAACTGGTTCGCGTTGAATTCAATTCCTCCTGCTGCTTGTGGCCAGATACCGCCCGTATGGTCAATATAATATTTGCCAAGTCCTGCGGCTTCTAATTCTTCTGCACTTAAGCCTTTGGTGAGCTGACGGATAATGGCAGCTACCATTTCCATATGTGCAAGTTCTTCTGTACCTGAATAGAAATCGAAATTGCACATCTTTATGCATTTTTGTTTACAATCATAAATATAGTGGCTCATATGAAACATAAAGCTGATGATGGTAAGTGCTATCATCAGTTTTTTAACCTCTTGACTATAAAAGTGATAGAAAGGAGAGTTTTGAAATGAGCTCAAGAATGGGAAGACGTTTTCTTGCAGGAGCATTGGCTGGAATTGTATCATTTTGTACCAAAGACAACTTGAACTTATGAATTTTATTCTGTAGAATCCGGTGATACCTATGGTTGTATTTATGATGCAGAACAAAACGTATTGTATGCGGACAATGATGGTGGTGAGGACTTAAACTTTAGTATTACTGCCGAATTAGAAGCGGATACGGAATATTATTTGGCTGTCAGCTATTTTGAAATAGGGGCAGAAGGCGAAATTTCGTGGAAAATTGAGGAAGCTGTAGCTGATACACAAGAAGGTGCAGCAGAAGCCGTTGCGACAGCAGAGGATGCACAGGAAGTAACTGAGATAATAGAACAATTGACAGAATCAACAGAAACAGTTGCAGAAAGTGAGAACACAGAAGAATCAACAGAATCCGTTACAGAAAGTAATGGAATGACAGAAACAGAAAAAAATCCATCACAAGAAGAAACTTAGGTGTGATTGGAGAATATGCATTCTATAAAAATCAAACAATGAAAGAATTGACCATTCCAAAAACGGTTACGGAAATTCAGTATGCAGGATTTGGTGAGTGTGATTCTTTATGGATGAAAAATGATGGTACATTTGCAGAAGTGCAGAGTGCAGTTGTAGATAAAGATGGTTATATGACTGTAAAACAGAGTCACTATTCTAGCTATGTAATCACAACGGAAGAACCAACGAACGGAAGTTTTTCTGATACGAATAATAATACAAATAAAGAAGATACTTCACCACCAACAGGTGATGTTTCTATGATGGGTATTTATTTGGTAATGGCTTTAACAGCATTGCTTATGATATTCGTATCAGGAAAAAAGTACAATAAATAATCATACCATTTTATAAAAAATAAATAGAAGCTGTCAGGCTAAGAAAAATATGCTCCCTTTTGAGCGAAACAAGTAAAAGGATAAAACTTGTCGCTTAGAAGGGAGCTATTATTATGTTTTATTTACTATCTTTTAATCATATATTTTATAAAACGTATTTTTCAGGTTTTTGATGAGGAAAATAGAAAAACAGAAAACAGATATTTTACATAAAATAAAGTTAACAGAAATAGAAAAACAATGCTTTTGCAAGGCTTTCAAACGAGGAATTTATAAAGAACTTTATGACAAAAAAATGCTGACAGATAATCAACTCAATCAACTATTAGCACGAAATGAGTAATCCTATGAAAAAGACAATAAAAGTAGCCGCATATTGCAGAGTATCGACAGAAAAGGATGAGCAAATAAATTCATTAGCCAGCCAACGCCAATATTTTTGTGAATATATTAAAAATCACCCGAACTGGGAACTTGCTGAGATATATTATGATGAGGGAATTAGTGGAACGCAGACTGCAAAACGGGCAGGTTTTAATCGGATGATGGAAGATGCGTTTTGTGGAACGATGGATTTGATTCTCACAAAAGAAGTAAGCCGATTTGCCAGAAATACCATAGATACGTTACTTTATACCAGAAAATTAAAAGATTTGGGAATAGGCGTCATTTTTACTATAGATGCGATTGATACTCGTGAGCTGGATGGAGAATTAAGGCTTACAATTATGGCAAGCATTGCACAAGAAGAAAGCCGCAAAACCTCAGAGCGTGTCAAATGGGGACAAAAAAGGCGAATGGAACAAGGTGTTGTATTTGGAAGGGATTTGCTTGGCTATAACGTAAAAAATGGAATTCTTACAATAAATGAAGAAGAAGCTCCTATTGTAAGGGCGATTTTTCATAAATACACAAACGAAGGAAAAGGAACATATGTCATTGCAAGAGAGTTATCAGAAGAAGGCATGAGACCGAAACGAATAGCACAATGGTCCAATGTAGTCATTCTTCGGGTATTGAAAAATGAAAAGTATGTAGGAGATTTATGCCAGAAAAAAACAATTACACCAAATTATCTGACCCATAAGAAAAAGTATAACAATGGGGAAGAGAAACTTATCATTATCCCTAACCATCATGAGCCGATTATTGAGCGTGAATTATGGAATCGGACACAGGAAGAATTAAAGAAACGGTCGATAACAGAAAATCAAAAAACAAAGTATAGCAATCGCTATTGGTGCAGCGGTAAATTGTACTGTGGAATTTGCGGCAGACATTTTGTGAGCAGAACGAAAAAATATAAAGATGGCATGACTTATAAAGCATGGCGTTGTTATGAGGCTGCTCAACATGGCAGACGAAAAAGAGATGCATTCGGTAAAATGGTAGGATGCGAAAATCAATCTTATAATGAGCAGACACTTCTTGTTGCTGCAAAGTATGCGATTGACTGCATATGGGATGGTAATGCGGAATTTAAAGAAGAAATTAAGAACGAAATAATAGGCGAATTGAGAAGTATACAAAATGAGTCGCAAGAAGAGTTGCTTAAATGTAATATATCAAAAATAGAAAAAGAAATAGCAGTTTATCAAGAGAAAAAAAGAAAGCTGTTGGATGTATTATTAAATAATACAATAGATAGAAAGGCATTTGATGACCAAAATGCATGGTATGATTCTAAAATAAGTGGATTGAAAAAGCGATTATCTCAATATTTGGAAACAGAAAACTGTTATAAATATGATAAGGAAGATAACACAAAAATGGAGAAGTATACATTTGCTTTAGAGAAAATGATAAATTCAGAAATATGGGATAGTTCTATGCAAAAAGTAGAATTTATAAATGAAAAACATTTCACAAGTTCAGATAATTGTACAAATAAGAATAATTTTATAGAACCAGAAAGTTATACGCTAAAACAATTATATAAAGAGATTATAAATAAAATAATTCTTTATCCAAAAGGAGAACTACATATATTTTTTAATGAACTGCCATTTGCAATTCGGATGAAAGTGCAAACATCAGGAAAAAGGGAACGATATCGAACAGAAATGGTAGAGATAGAAATATTATTTTCAAAAATTTTGTAACGAATAACAAGTTTCGTTGTTTCACAAATGGAAAGACAAAAGGAAATAGGTCGAAACCTTTATTGTAAAGAAAAGAAACGGTATTATCATTTGAAATTTTAATTGTGGAAATCGTACAATTATGACATAATAAAAGTAAACATAGGAACAAGGAGAAGCATACAAAATATGGGAAACTATTTAAATCCGGGAAATGGAGCATTTGAGATATCTGTAAATGATGACATTTATATTGATAAAAGCGGTATCATTTCTTTTGTCAACAATCGAATCGGTAAAAGAAAAAGGTTTCTCTGTGTCAGCAGACCAAGACGTTTTGGAAAATCAATGACAGCGGAAATGTTAGCAGCTTATTATGATAAAACCTGTAACTCACATAGATTATTCCAAAATCTGGAAATTGAAAAAGATATTTCATATGAAAAACATTTGAATCAGTATGACGTTATTTTCTTAAATATTCAACAGTTTTTAAGAAAAGCAGGGGATTTAAGTAATTTAACATATTGTATTGAAGAATGTATTTTAAATGAAATTAGAGAAGCATATCCAAAATATGTAGAGGATGGTAAAACTTATCTGCCGGATGTTTTGGAAAATATTTATCAAAAAGTACAGAATGAAAAAAAAGGTTTTATATTTATTATTGATGAATGGGATTGTATTTTTAGAGTAGCAAAAAATGATATGGATACACAGAAAATGTATCTTGACTTTTTGCAGGATTTGTTTAAGGATAGAATTTATGTGAAAGTGGCATATATGACAGGAATTTTGCCGGTAAAAAAATATGGAACTCATTCAGCACTCAATATTTTTGATGAATTTTCCATGATTGCTCCTGGAAAAATAGCAAAATATGTAGGTTTTACAGAATACGAAGTTCAAATGTTATGTGAAAAATATCATATGGATTTTTCGGAAACGAAAAAATGGTATGATGGCTATCGGTTTAAACAAGCTCCGCATATATATAATCCAAAATCTATTGTAGATGCAATGATGGAAGAAGATTTTGGAAGTTATTGGACGAATACGGAAACGTATGAGGCTTTACAAATATATATTGATTTGGATATGGATGGACTTCGGCAGGCAATTATTTCTATGCTTAGCGGTTCGGATATCGTAATTGATACAGGAACTTTTCAAAATGATATGACATCGTTTCGGTGTAAAGATGATATTTTGACGTTATTGGTACATCTTGGATATTTGGCATATGATGAAGTGGCACATTCTGTATTTATACCAAATGAAGAAGTGCGTGATGAATTTATTCGTGCTGTTAAGAATGGAAACAGACCGGAGTTAGTAAAGGCAATTCAAAAATCAGATGAATTATTAGATGCAACAATTCGGATGGATGCCCAAAAAGTTGCAGATTTAATAGAAGAAGCACATAGTGCAAATACATCGCCTATTTTTTACAATAATGAACAATCATTGCGAAGCGTGATTCAATTAGCTTATATTAGTAGAGTGGATGATTATCTGACAATTCAGGAATTACCAACAGGTATTGGATATGCAGATTTGGTGCTTTTACCACGTAAAAATGCAGATAAACCAGCAATGATTATTGAGTTGAAATGGGACATGTCAGTAGAAGGAGCGATTGCACAGGTAAAAAAGAATCGGTATGTGGAAGCGATAGAGCATTATGGCGGAGAAATTTTACTGGTTGCCATAAATTATGATAAGAGCACAAAAAAGCATACTTGTGTAATTGAAAGGTATACTCCTCTAAGTGAATAATGAAAATAAAAACTGTCAGTATGTATATATACGGGCAGTTTTTTAGAGGGGCAATATTGATACTGATACACCGATATCAGTAAGTAGCCCCGCTACTTTACGGTTATGCATGGAATAACGTTGTGAAAGATATCGCATGGAAGCAGCGATTTCACCGTCTGGTCCACCGTATTGGCTCATAATAAACGAAGCCATTTTCGCATTTGGTCTGGTAATACAAATCGGATATTCTAATCTTTTTTCATAAATCCACATACTATCTCACTCCTTCCCACGGCATTGGTGTTTCAATCCATGTCCATCTGTCACGACAGGAAGCATCTGCGGTCAGAGGACCAAAATTTGCTTCATATTTTGCACGTGCATTGTTATACATTTCCAAACATTGGTCATAATACTCCAACGCATCTGCATCTGTCGGGTGCGTATCCAAATACAGCTGCATATCAGTAACACAAAAGCCTAACATCATGACATATTCCATTAATTGTTTCTGATTCATCGTCTTACCCCTTTCCGTCCTAAAAATGGTTTATCCAATTCCGGAAAAATCGTTCCGACTTTTAATGCTTTTGCAGGTTCGTAAGTGTCATGAAATTTTTGCCATGGAACATACGCCATTGCCAACACTTCATTGTCACAGGAATTCATGTTGCGTCTTGTACAAGTTGTACAATTCATATTTTTTTCCATAGAGTCTCTCCTTTTTGTTTATATTATAAAATATGCAAATAAAAAGATTATGCCCCAAGTGAAATAAAAATGATATGCATTTATTTAGAAAAAAGATTATGCCCCAAGTGAAATAAAAATGATATGCATTTATTTAGAAAATAGAACAGTAAAATGGTAGAGACAAGAAAAAAGCATGTTACTGGTTGTGTAAACAGTAATAAAAGCAGCTGTCACAAATAAAGAATCAATTTATTATAGTTGCGAATCTAAGGGAAATAGTTTATAATTTTTGTTGCATTAAAAATAGAAAATTTAAGTATTAAAAAATTGTCATTATGATGATGGTATAGTTAAAGGTTTGTTACTTGATGAGAAAATAGAACAGTAACAAATTGGAAAATTATACCAAGTCTCATACTGAAATTTAGAATAAACAAAAGGAGAATAATTATGAGCAAAGTTAGAACCAGATTTGCACCAAGCCCAACAGGCAGAATGCACGTTGGAAATCTTCGTACTGCGTTATACGCATACTTAATTACCAAACATGAAAATGGAGATTTTCTTTTAAGAATAGAAGATACTGACCAGGAACGTCTTGTAGAAGGTGCAGTTGACATTATTTACCGCACATTGGAAAAAACAGGTCTTATCCATGATGAAGGACCGGATAAAGACGGTGGATGTGGTCCATATGTACAGAGCGAACGTCAGGCAAGCGGCATCTATTTAGAATATGCAAAAAAATTAATTGAAAAAGGCGAAGCTTACTATTGTTTTTGCGACAAAGAACGCTTAGAAACCTTGAAAACAACTGTGGCTGGTAAAGAAATCAGCATTTATGACAAACATTGCTTACATTTATCCAAAGAAGAAGTAGAAGCGAAACTTGCAGCAGGTATTCCATATGTTATTCGTCAAAATAATCCAACTGAAGGCACAACTACCTTTGCAGATGAAATTTATGGAGATATTTCCGTAGACAATGCAGAATTAGACGACATGATTTTAATTAAATCTGACGGATATCCAACTTACAATTTTGCAAATGTAGTAGATGACCATTTAATGGGCATTACACATGTAGTACGTGGAAATGAATATTTGTCTTCTTCTCCAAAATACAACCGCCTTTATGAAGCATTTGGTTGGGAAGTGCCGGTATATGTACATTGTCCATTGATTACAGATGAAAACCATGCAAAATTAAGCAAACGTTGCGGACATTCTTCTTTTGAAGATTTGATTGAACAAGGCTTTTTAACAGAAGCTGTTATCAACTTTGTGGCACTTTTGGGATGGAGTCCTTCCGATAATCAGGAAATTATGTCTTTGCAGGAATTAATTGAAAAATTCGATTACCGTCATATGAGCAAATCTCCGGCTGTATTTGACTATACCAAGTTAAAATGGATGAATGGAGAATACATGAAAGCAATGGATTTTGATAAATTCTATGAAATGGCACTTCCATATATCAAAGAAGTCATTACGCGTGATATGGATTTTGCAAAAATTGCAAAAATGGTACAGAGCCGTATCGAAGTATTTACCGATATCAAAGACCATATTGACTTCTTTGAAACATTGCCGGAATATGACATTACAATGTATACCCATAAGAAGATGAAAACCAATGCAGAAACTTCTTTAGAAGTATTAAAAGATATTCTCCCACGCTTAGAAGCACAGGAAGATTACTCCAATGATGCGTTGTATGCACTTCTTTGTGAATATGTAGCAGAAAAAGGCGTAAAAAACGGTTATGTAATGTGGCCAATCCGTACCGCAGTTTCCGGTAAACAGATGACACCAGGCGGAGCAACCGAACTTATGGAATTATTAGGAAAAGAAGAATCCTTAAATCGTATCCGTAAGGGAATTGAAATGTTGTCAAATTAAGGGAAATTGCGATAGCAGTTATCGGTTATGAGTAAGTAATGAAGCGGATTGTGAATATCCGCTTGACATTCTTAAATTTGGGGTTATTTTTGTTTGAAAACAACAAAAGTAACCCCTTAAAATTATAAAACGAAAAATAATTCTACAAGAAAAAATAAATAGGTTAAAGTAAAAAATACGCCAATATAAAGGAGATATAACTTGGAATTCAATCATTCTCAAAAACAAGCAATTCGCCATGTAGATGGTCCGATGCTTGTACTCGCAGGACCGGGAAGTGGAAAAACAGCTGTTATCACCGAACGAACCTATCAATTAATCAACGAATCTCATATCAATCCATCCAATATTTTAGTCATTACATTTACAAAAGCTGCTGCGAATGAAATGAAGCAGCGATTTGAGTATAGAATGAGAGGTGGTAAAGTAACATTTGGGACATTTCATGCCATATTTTTTATGGTTTTAAAGTTAGCTTACGGATATAGTGCGGCAAATATCGTTACAGAGGAGCAAAAATATCGAGCTATGCGGGAAATCATTTCACATTTCAATTTGGAATATCGGGATGAAAATGAGTTATTAAGTGGATTATTTAGTGAAATCAGCATGATAAAAAATTCACGTATTTCGCTGGAGCATTTTTATTCTGCCCAATGTGGAAGTGACATTTTCCGCAAGATTTACACAGAATATGATGCATTTTTAAAACGCAGTCGTCTCATTGATTTTGATGACATGTTAACAATGACATATGAGTTATTTCAGCAAAGACCAGATATTTTAAGTGCATGGCAAAAAAAGTACAAGTATATTTTAGTAGATGAATTTCAGGATATCAACCAGATACAATACGATATTATACGTATGCTTGCATTGCCGGAAAACAATCTGTTTATGGTAGGCGATGATGACCAATCCATTTATCGTTTTCGTGGCTCAAAGCCGGAAATTATGATGCACATACCACAAGACTATCCGAATTTAAAGCAAATAGAGTTAGATATCAATTACCGCTGTGAAAAATCAATTGCAGAAGAATCCTTACGCTTGATTGAAAATAATAAAGAGCGTTTTTTTAAAAAAGTGACTCCATTTAAAAAAGCCGAAAATTGTGTATTTTATTATACATTTGAAAATCAGAGAGAAGAAATTGTTTATATTATAAGGGAAATCGACAAACATATAAAAGAGGGAGGAACGTTGTCTGATGTGGCAATTTTATTTCGTACGAATATTCAGCCACGATTTCTAATGGAGCAATTTATGGCATATAATGTTGATTTTAAGACAAGAGACCAGATTCCAAACCTATATGACCATTGGATTGCAAGAGATTTGTTTACCTATATCCGCATTGCACAAGGAAGTCGCACAAGAGCTGATTTTCTTCAGATTATGAATAAGCCCAAACGTTACATTGGAAGGGATTCTCTTTGCGAGTCTTTCGTTGCCTTTGATGAATGGGAAAAAATGTATGACGAACAGCCATGGATAGCAGAGCGAATTGAACGATTGCATTATGATATTAAAATGCTGGAACACATGAGCCCGTATGCCGCAATTAATTATATCAGAAAGGGCATTGGCTATGATGATTACATAGAGGAATATGCGAATTATCGCAATATTAATAAAGAAGATTTGTATGATATTTTAGATGAATTACAGGCAAGTGCAAAAGGCTTTCAAAACTATAAAGCGTGGGAGCTTCATATACAGGAATGTTCCGAAGAACTAAAAGAAAAAGCAAAACGCAAAACAGAAAATCCAAATGCTGTAACACTTGCAACATTGCATAGTGCCAAAGGGCTTGAATTTAAACAGGTCTTTATTATTGATGCAAACGAAGGTTTGATGCCCTATAAAAAGGCAGTTTTAGAAAAAGATATCGAAGAAGAACGTCGCTTGTTTTATGTGGGGATGACAAGAGCTATTTCAAAACTTACAATATGTAGTGTCAAGGAGATTCATAATAAACAAGCAGAGCTATCTCGCTTTATCAAGGAAGCACAAGGAATTGAAGAAGAAAATACGAATAAGAAAGAACGCAAGTAAACTTTTATTATTTCCTCACGAACGTTTATGCTGAGAAATAGAAAGGAATACAAAATGAAAAAAGTAAAACAAATATTAGCAATTCTTGGAATTATTGTATTATTAGGATTATATGGAATGACTATTTTTTGTGCCATTTTCGATAATACTGATACAATGGTTTATTTAAAAGCATCCATTGTAGCAACTGTAATGGTGCCTTCTCTTTTATGGATTTATATTTTTATCTATAAATTATTAAATAAAGATAGAGATGATAAAACAAAAATGTAAAATCCATGAAAAAATAAATGTCAAAAATTAAGAAGTACTTGGAAAAGAGCATATTTTTTGGTATACTATCTCCATAAAAAAATAAACAAAGGTGGAAAGAAAAATGGCATTATTAGAACAATGGCGCGAAGTAGCGTATAACGAAAAAGCAGGTCAGGCAGAAATTCAGAAATTCTGGCAGAGATATTTTCTCTTAGAAAAGGGTGTGTATGAAAAATTATTGACAAACCCGGACGAAGTAGTAGAAGGTACTGTAAAAGAACTGGCTACAAAATATAATCTTAGCATTATGGAAATGACCGGTTTCTTAGATGGAATCAACGATAGCCTTGTAACTCCAAACCCAATCGAAACAATGGAAGAAGATACAAAAGTAAGTCTTGGTTTTGATAAAGTAAAATTATATAAGAACATGGTAGAAGCAAAAGCAGAATGGCTTTATGAACTTCCAATGTGGGATGATATTTTTGATAAAGAAACACAGAGAGCACTTTATTTAGAACAGAAAAAATCCGGTACAGTTGTAGTAGGCAAAAAAATCGGTCGAAATGAACCATGTCCATGCGGCAGCGGACGTAAATATAAACAATGCTGCGGTAAATAAGAAGAAACTTTGGGGAATAAAGGGAAAGGGAGATGGTATATGAAAAAAGAAGTTGAAATGAAGAAGTTGACCAAACTGCTGAAGCAATGGCCGGTACGGAAAAAATTATTGATTTCACATGGCAGTATTATTGTATTGACTTTTGCAACAATTGTAGCACTTTTGGCAGCAATCTTTGTTATGGAATCTAAAGTTTCTGAATTATTTGAACGTCCTACCAAGAACGCTTTTTATGTAGGTGACCTTCGTTATGCAGCACTTAATATTGAAAAGAATGTAAATCATTTGCTTGCATCAGGACCGGAAAAGTTAGAACAAAACTATGACGAATTTAAAACGGAACTTACAGAAAGCTATGCAATGGTAGATACAGCAGCTGAATTTTTACATAGTGGTCTTTTGACAGAAAAAGAAAGACAAGTATTAGCAGACTTGGAAGACTGTGTGGAAGAAACTAAAAATTTGCAAAAAGAGATGTATGAATACATAGGAGCAGGAGATTATGCTGCAGCTCTTACCTATCATGAAGATATTTTTTCCGTAAAATTGGATGAAATGCTAGAACTTGCCAATGAACTTGATGTTATTGTTATCAATGCAGGTGAAAATTATACAATAGAAGCAAAAACAACAGCATTTGTAATTTTAGGTATTGGTGTAATTGCACTTATTTGTATTACTGCTTATGCGATGATTATAGCGGCTGCCGTAACAAAAGAAATTACAGAACCTGTAAAACAGATTACAGAAGTAGCAGAACTTATGTATCAGGGTGACCTTACTGCCTCTGATAAGATTACATTCGAGTCTCGAGACGAACTTGGTGAACTTGCAGAAACCATGAAAGGTACAATTGATACATTAGCAGCTTATGTAAATGAAATTTCTGATACATTGGCAGAAATTTCTACGGGTGATTTGACAAAATCATTTAATGACATTACAGACTTTAGAGGTAACTTTGGTTCTATTAAGGATTCCTTCTCCCTTATTTTAAGAAGCTTCAATTCAACTCTTACTCAGATTGAAAATGAATCAAGCCAAGTGGATTCCGGTTCCGATGAAATTGCACATGCAGCAAATGATCTTGCAGAAGGTACAAGTGAACAGGCAAGTGCGGTAGAAGAACTGACAGCAACTGTAAACACCGTTACTGCTATGGCAGAAAATAGTGCAAAAGAAACTGCAGAAGCATATGAAAATGTATTACGCAGTGTAAAAGAAGCGGAAATAGAAAGCCGTCAGATGCAGCTTTTGCAGGATGAAATGGCACATATCAAAGAAATTTCCGATGAAATCGTTAAGATTGTTACTGCAATTGAAGATATTGCTTCACAGACCAGCCTTCTTTCTTTAAATGCTTCTATTGAAGCTGCAAGAGCAGGAGAAGCAGGACGTGGATTTGCAGTAGTAGCAGACCAGATTGGTAAGTTGGCAACTGATAGTGCACAGGCAGCAATTGATACCAAGACACTTATTGGAAAAACAATTGATGAAATTGACAAAGGAAATGAAGTTACCACTTCTACTGCTGTAGCTTTCCGAAAGATTATCGGTGAAATGCAGAAATTTGCGGATTTGGCGAAAAATATCAATGAAACTGCAAAGAATCAGGCTCACGCATTAGGTCAGATTGAAACAGGAATTGAGCAGATTTCTGCTGTAACAGAAGAAAATGCAGCAGCTTCTGAACAATGTTCTGCAATTAGCGAACAGCTTGCGGCAAAAGCAGTAGAATTAGACAAGCTCGTTAAGAACTTTAAACTGTATTCCTAAGAAAAAGTAAGAAAAAATACTTTACAAAATACAAAAACAGCGATAAAATAATTAGAAATTAAAAAAACAACACGTTGAAGAGACGAGTAGGTTGTGAAATGCACCAGAGAGAGATGCCTTGTGGTGTGAGCATCTTTGTAGGAAGCAACCGAAGACCAGCTCTGAGTGACCCTAATCCGGTCCGGTGACTCCGTTATCGTCAATGAAGGTTTCTGAAAGAATGTTTTTCTTTATGCATTTTAACCGAATCAAGAAAGTCCCCCACTTCAAATGCGTGAAGCATTAAGTGGTGGGTAAGGGGAAAAAGAATATTTGCATTGTGGAAATATTCATATTATATATGATAAAACTTATGTGTATATTTTAAGGCTCGAAAAATAGTTTTTTGGAAATAAATTTGGGTGGAACCACGACTATGTATAATCGTCCCGAATGCTATGACAGATGTTGTAGTATTCGGGACTTTTTATATGTATAAATGAAAGTAGCAAAACGGATTGCGAATATCCGATTGACTCATTATAAGAAAGGAAGATATAAATATGAAAATCACATTAAAAGATGGATCTGTAAAAGAGTACAGCGAAGCAAAAAGTGTATATGATATCGCACTTGATATCAGCGAAGGTCTTGCACGTAATGCATGTGCAGGCGAATTAAATGGAGAAATCGTAGACTTAAGAACCGTAATAAACGAAGACTGCGAATTAAATATCGTAACCGCAAATGATAAAGCAGGATTGCAGGTAATCCGTCATACAGCCTCTCACATTATGGCAGAAGCTGTAAAACGCCTTTTCCCGGAAGCAAAAGTCGCAATCGGACCGGCAATCGAAGATGGTTTCTATTATGATTTTGATACAAATTCATTCTCAAAAGAAGATTTAGACAAAATTGAAGACGAAATGAAAAAAATCATTAAAGAAGGAAAGCCAATTACAAGATTTACACTTCCAAGAGAAGAAGCCATTGCTCTTATGAAAGAAAAGGATGAACCATATAAGGTAGAACTCATTGAAGACCTTCCGGAAGATGCAGAAATTTCTTTCTATGACCAGGGCGGATTTGTAGACCTTTGTGCAGGACCACACCTTATGAATACAAAAGGTGTAAAAGCATACAAGATTTTATCTTCTTCCATGGCTTATTGGAGAGGAGATTCTGAAAAAGCAAGACTTCAGAGAATCTATGCAACAGCATTCAACAAAAAAGATGATTTAAAAGCACATATTGCAAAATTAGAAGATGCAAAAATGCGTGACCATAACAAACTTGGTCGTGAAATGGGACTTTTTACAACAGTAGATGTGGTAGGTCAGGGTCTTCCATTGTTCACACCAAAAGGAACAAAAATGATTATGAAACTTCAAAGATGGATTGAAGATTTAGAAGAACAGGAATGGGGCTATGTGCGTACCAGAACACCGCTTATGGCAAAATCCGACCTCTATAAGATTTCCGGTCATTGGGACCATTACAAAGAAGGTATGTTCGTTATGGGGGATGAAGAAGTAGATAAAGAAGTATTTGCCCTTCGTCCAATGACTTGTCCATTCCAGTATTATGTATATAAAAATGAACAGCATTCTTATCGTGATTTGCCATACAGAATGGGTGAAACATCTACATTGTTTAGAGCAGAAGATTCCGGTGAAATGCATGGCTTAACTCGTGTTCGTCAGTTCACAATTTCCGAAGGACACAACGTAATCCGTCCTGACCAGGCAGAAGAAGAATTAAAAGCATGTTTCGATTTGGCATATTTTGTACTTTCTACATTGGGATTACAAGATGATGTAACATTCCGTCTTTCTAAATGGGATCCAAACAATAAGAAAAAATATTTAGGCGATGATGCATATTGGAATTCTACACAAGATGCCCTTCGTCAGGTATTGATTGAAAAAGGTGTAACATTCACAGAAGAAGAAGGCGAAGCAGCATTCTATGGACCAAAGATTGATATTCAGGCAAAGAATGTATATGGCAAAGAAGATACCATGATTACGATTCAGTTAGACTGTGCAATCGCAGAAAACTTCGATATGTACTATGTTGACCAAAACGGTGAAAAAGTTCGTCCGTATATTATTCACAGAACATCTCTTGGATGTTACGAAAGAACGCTTGCATGGTTAATTGAAAAATATGCAGGCAAATTCCCAACATGGCTTTGTCCGGAACAGGTACGTGTACTTCCGATTTCTGAAAAATACACAGATTATGCAAATAAAGTAGCCAAAGAATTAAAAGCAAATGGTGTAGATGTAACAGTCGACCCACGTGCAGAAAAAATCGGTTACAAGATTCGTGAAGCAAGACTTGACAAACTTCCATATATGCTTGTTGTTGGTGCACAAGAAGAAGCAGATGGAAATGTTTCCGTAAGAAGCCGTTTTGCAGGCGATGAAGGTGTAAAACCTTTAGCGGATTTCGTAGAACAGATTTGCAAAGAAATTCGCACAAAAGAAATTCGTAAAATCGAAGTAACAGAAGAAAACGCAAAATAAGTTTTAAAATACCGTAAAGTGGGTGTATAAGCTCATTTTACGGTATTTTTTTATGCAAGCAGAACAAAAATACGCCAAAATTTTACAGCATAGAAAATTTTCAGAAGAAACATACTATGATTATAAAAAATATTACTATTTTGAAGCTAAAATAGTTAAGATATCTTTTTAACCGAAACCACACAGAGGTTATTCGGTTATGAGAAAGTAGCGAAACGGATTGCGAATATCCGCTTGATATAAATAGCAATATTTTTTAGAAAATAGAAGTTGGATATAAAATGGAGGTTGTATTATTATGACAAACTTAGACTGTAGTGTTGTAAGTTGCACATTTAATAGCAATAACAGTTGTAAAAGAGAAAATATCACAGTTGGCGGACATGAGGCATGCAAGCCATCAGAAACTGCTTGCAGAAGCTTTTCACCAAGAGGAACCAATACTTTAGAAAGCATGGCATGCAGCGGTCCGGCAAAACCAACAAATGTGGCATGTGACGCAGTAAAATGTAAATTTAATGTAGACAAAAACTGTCATGCAAAACACATTGGCATTGCAGGAAAACATGCAGTAACCAATGGCGAAACAGAATGTGGAAGTTTTGAGATGAAATAAGCATTAAGCAATATTTGTGGTGTTTTAGATGCTATTTTCATTGAAAAATTGAAGAAAGGAATTTAACCGAATCAAGCTACAATAGTAGCTATTCGGTTATGAGCAAGTAGCGAATGCGGATTGTGAATATCCGTTTGACACTTGGAAAAGAGGTTTTATACCCCCCTATATATTATAAGTGTGGGGGTATAAAACTTAAAAATCTCCTTACACTTATAATTTCAAAAATCGTAATGTTGAAATTTATGGGAAATAATCCCAACTACATAAAAAATTTAGCCTAGCTTGAGTTTTTTTTACTTATAGCGTAAAATGAATGTTATTATATAAAATATGGCTACAAATGGTGAAAATTGAGATTATCATTAAAATCATCTGAAAAATGGAATTTAGCCATAAACAATAAATAAAAATGAAAGAAGGATAAAAAATGGATTATAACATTAATTTTCCAAATTTAAACATTTATCTGGAAGAAGTGGGAAAAACGGTTACAATAGGCAATTTTACGATAGCTTATTATGGAATTACGATAGCTTTAGGTATGATTGCAGGGATTTTTTTGGCATCTATGGTAGCAAAAAAAACAGGACAAAATCCGGATACATACTATGATGTAGCATTATATGCGATTTTCTTTGCATTGATTGGTGCGAGATTATATTATGTGGCATTTCAATGGGATTATTATAAGCAGGATTTGATGCGGATTTTCCGAATACGGGAAGGTGGTCTGGCGATTTATGGAGGCGTAATTGCAGCGGTAATTACAGTTTTTATTTATACCAAAATAAAAAAACTAAAATTTATGGTAATCGCAGATACAGCAGTTTTGGGGCTGATTATTGGGCAAAGCATTGGCAGATGGGGAAATTTCTTTAACAGAGAGGCATTTGGAGATTATTGTGATAACCTTTTTGCAATGCAGCTTCCTGTTTCAGCAGTACGCAAGTCAGAAATTACAGATATATTGTGGGAACATGCAGTAGAAATAGAAGGCGTAACATATATTCAAGTACATCCTACTTTTTTGTATGAATCTTTATGGAATTTTGGATTATTGATGTTGCTTCTTCTTTATTTTAAACATCGTAAATTTGATGGAGAAATCTTTTTATTATATTTATTTGGGTATGGAGTAGGACGATTCTGGATTGAATCACTTAGAACAGATCAACTTTTGCTTCCGGGAGTCGAATATCCTGTTTCAATGGCATTAGCGGCAACACTTGTGCTTATTTCTGGAATTAGCATTGTGTTATGTCGCAGAAAGGTGGTATCTCACAAAACGGGAGGTGCAGAATGCGGACTTTAGCGGAAATTAAAAGCGAATTGGAGGAAGCTCGCAGAGATTTGAATTGGTCCGTACTTCATGAAAGTCCTGAAAAATATTATAAAAAAAATCTGCGGGTGGATGCGTTGATAGAAGAATACTTGCGTGCTGTTCAAGTGGAGAAACCAAAATAGAAGAAGATGAAATAATAAATTTCTGGTTACTGTTCATTTTTTGCACCAGAAGTAAGGAAAACACTTGATTTTAAGGTATTTATGGAGTAATATAGATGGAAAGTGATTAAAAATGGCGTAGAGTTTACAAAAATAGGAGAATGGCAAATGGAGTTTAATCATTATTCCGTACTTTTAAATGAGACAATTGAAAATTTGAATATTAAGCCTGACGGAATCTATGTAGATGGAACTCTAGGCGGCGGTGGACATGCTTATGAAGTGTGTAAACGTCTTTCTGAAAATGGAAAGTTTATTGGAATTGACCAGGATGCAGATGCAATTTTTGCAGCAGGAGAGCGTTTAGCGGAATTTAAGGATTTAGTTACTATCGTACGCAGCAATTACTCCAATATGAGACAAGTTCTAAACGATTTAGGTATCGACAAGGTGGATGGTATTGTGTTGGATTTAGGAGTTTCCTCTTTTCAGCTGGATACACCGGAACGTGGATTTACATATCGAAGCGAAGATGCGCCGCTGGATATGCGAATGGATGACAGACAGAGTCTTACGGCAAAAGACATTGTAAATGAATATAGCGAAATGGAATTGTTTCGTATTATTCGAGATTATGGAGAAGACCGATTTGCTAAGAACATTGCCAAACATATCGTAAATGCCAGAAAAAAAGAACCAATTGTAACGACAGGACAGTTAAACGAAATTATTCGTGCAGCTATTCCTATGAAAGTACAAGCGACAGGAGGACATCCCTCTAAAAGAACATATCAGGCAATTCGAATCGAATTAAATCACGAATTAGATGTATTAAAAGATACATTGGATGATATGATTGACTTGCTAAAAGAAGATGGAAGAATATGTATTATTACGTTCCATTCTTTAGAAGACCGTATTGTAAAAGTCAATTTTAAGAAAAATGAAAATCCTTGCACATGCCCGAGCCATTTTCCGGTTTGTGTATGTGGAAATAAATCGAAAGGAAAAGTAGTAACAAGAAAACCGGTGTTGCCTTCCGAAGCGGAGCTTAAGGTAAACAGTCGTTCAAAAAGTGCGAAATTACGTGTTTTTGAAAAACAGACAGAGTGTTAGTTACTGGGATAGGGAAAATGAAAAAAGATTATTATGTAGATGGAAATACCGTAAGAGAGTTACATCCACAACCGGAAAGAAGACCAAAACCAAATAAAGAAGAACTTGAAAAGATTCGCAAGAAAAAACAGCGTAAAAATGCGGCAAGACGTAACAGAGAACGTGCAATGTACATGAATAAAGGGTATGTAGCGTTTTTATCTGTATGTGTAGCGTTAAGTGCAGTTGCTGCGTTTTCTTTGATTAAGATACAATCCGATATTACACAGCGTATGAAACGTATTGCCGTATTGGAAAGTCAGCTTACAGAAAAGAAAGCGTTAAATGATGCCAGATACAATGAGATTATTACATCCGTTGATTTAGATTATATTAAAAACACAGCAATCAATGAATTAGGCATGTCCTATGCGACAGAAGAACAAATTATTTATTACACCGTAGAAAATACCAATTTTATGGACCAGTATAGTGATATTCCGGAGTAATTAAGCAGGAGTTTTTTAAGTGGCAGAGAAAAGAAAGAAAAAGAAACCGGTGCGTAAGTTTACGTTTAGCATGCGTAAAAAAATGATGGTACTGTTTTCCGCTTTAATAGCGTGTTTATGTGCTCTAATCATTCGACTTATGTACATTAACTACACCGATGGTGAAAAATACGAAAAGAAAGTTTTATCCATGCAGTCATACGACAGCAAAGCGATTCCATTTCGGCGAGGCAGTATAGTAGACCGACAGGGAAACGTTATGGCTACGAGTGTGGCTGTTTATAATGTTATTGTAGACTGTACCGTTTTGACCAGCAAAGAGGAGTATATTGAGCCTACAATAGAGGCATTGATGGAATATTTTCCGGAGCTGGATGAGAGCAAACTTCGAAAGCATATCAAAGAGAAGAAAAGTGACCCATATGAAGTTTTTCTTGAGGAATTGCCATATGAGAGGATTCATGTATTTCAAGAATTTCAAAATGCTGTAGATGAAGATAATAATAAAATCAATCCAAATATTAAAGGTGTATGGTTTGAAAAGGAATACCAAAGAAATTATCCGTTTGGCTCATTAGCTAGTTCTGTTATTGGCTTTTCATCAGCCGGAAATGTGGGAACAATCGGGTTGGAAAAATATTACAATGACATATTAAATGGCATTGACGGTCGCCAATATGGTTATTTAAATTCCGATAGTGCCTTTGAAAAGACAGTAATTGCACCACAGGATGGAAATACATTAATTAGTACGATTGATGCCAATATTCAGTCCATTGTAGAAAAAAAGATTTTAGAGTTTAATGAGGCATATCGCAATAATCATAGACAAGGTGCAGGAAGTGCAAATACAGCCGTTATTATTGCAAATCCAAATAATGGAGAAATTCTTGCAATGGCAGAATACCCAACATTTGATTTGAATACACCTCGTGATACTTCCATTCTTGATATGGCAAAAGTGGAAGAAGCTGTGCAGGAAGAAATCAAAAAAAGACAAACCCAGCCAGAAGAAGCCGAAGGTGATGAAGACGGTGAAAGCGGAGCAAATGAGGAAGAAAATGAAGGCGAAGCAAATAATGGAGAAGATACGCCAGCCGAAGGTAATGAAAATGAAGCTGAGGGAAATAATGGCGAAGACGGTAATTCACCAGAAGAAAATGAAGGCGAAGCTGGAGAAAATGTAGAGGAAAACGAAGGAGAAGATGATGCTTCCGGAGAAAATGACCAAGCGGATTCTCAAGAACCGGTTGTAGTAAGAGAATTAACAGAGGAAGAAATTAGTGTTATTCGTTCCACAAAGATAACAGAAGCGTTAGATGATATTTGGAAAAATTATTGTGTAACTATGACATTTGAACCGGGTTCTGTTCAAAAAGCTTTTACGATTGCAGCTGGTATAGAAACGGGAACTGTTTCTACCAATCAGACTTATGTATGTGATGGATATGAAATCGTAGGTGGAAGACGTGTCAAATGTGTAAATCGAGGCGGACATGGGACAGAAACAGTAGAAGGTGCTCTTATGGACTCGTGCAACGATGCTCTTATGCAGATGTCTTATTCCATAGGAAAGGATAACTTCCTTCGTTATCAGACAATTTTTAATTTTGGCTTAAAAACAGGTATTGACCTTCCGGGTGAAACAAATACTTCTACTTTGGTATTTAATGAAGATAATATGACACCTATTGATTTGGCAACAAACTCATTTGGGCAGAACTTTAACTGTACAATGGTGCAGATGGTAAGTGCATTTTCTTCTATTATTAATGGTGGCACGTATTATCAGCCGCATTTGATAAGTAAAGTAGTGGATTCGGATGGTAATACAGTTTCGGTTATTGAGCCTACTGTATTAAAGCAGACTATTTCCGAGCAAACAAGCAACACGCTTCGCCAATATTTAGAAAGTGTTGTTTCGGAAGGTACAGCATCTACAGCAAAAGTAGATGGTTATTCCATGGGCGGAAAGACCGGTACAGCAGAAAAACTTCCACGTAAAAAAGGTAATTATTTAGTCTCTTTTATGGGATTTTTACCGGCAGAAGACCCGGAGTTGTTAATTTATTGTATTGTAGATGAACCAAACTCTGCGGACCAACCACATAGTTATTATGCACAGAATATTGTGCGTGAGATTTTAGAAGAAGTGCTTCCATATATGAATATTTATCCGGACGAAGAATTGACCGGAATTAATGCAAATCTTGATATTACAGGAACTGACCCATATTTTACGGGCGTAAGGGATGGTAACTATTTGCCAACAGAATAAGTGAAGTAGCTATAAAGCTATTAGTCTTGAAATATTTTTAATAAAACATAACTCCGTAATTGCTTACATAAAATAATATGAGGCAATTATGGAGTTTTTTTATGGAGAGAAATAAAACTTATAATCGAAAAAAGATATGTATATTTGCATTTTTTGTTTTCTTCTGTGGCATATTTTTGAGTGGACGACTAATATATCTTATGTTAGTAAAACAAGAATATTACACAGAAAGAGCAATTGAAATTCAACAGCGTGAAAGGCAGATAAAGGCGGCAAGAGGGGAAATTGTAGACCGTAATGGCGTGGTTTTGGCAACTAATGAAGCCGTATGTACAATTTCCGTGATACATAACCAGATAAAAGATGCGGAAAAAGTTATTGCGGTTTTATGTCAGGAACTTGGGCTTTCCGAGGAATATGTGCGTAAAAGGGTAGAGAAATTAAGTTCAATTGAAAAGATTAAAAGCAATGTTTCCAAGCAAGTAGGAAAAAAAATATTAGAGTATGAATTAGATGGTGTTAAGGTGGATGAAGATTATAAGCGAGTATATCCGTTTAATGAGTTAGCATCCAAAGTGCTTGGCTTTACCGGTTCCGATAATCAAGGGATTATTGGAATAGAATCAAAGTATGACTCTTATTTGCAGGGACAGGATGGGACGATTTTGACATTTACGGATGCAAGGGGACGAGAAGTAGAAGATTTGGAGGAATCCCGTATTGAGCCGATTTCGGGAAATACATTACAGATTTCTTTGGATTATAATATTCAAAGCTATTGCATGCAGATGGCGGAAAAGGCATATTTGCAAAAGGAGGCGGATAGTGTAAATATTATTGCGATGAATCCGCAGAATGGCGAAATCTATGCAATGGTAAATTATCCCGAATTTAATTCGAATGAGCCGTTTACGCTGATTGAACAATATAGTCAATATGAAGGAACGGAGAAAGAACAGGATTATCTCAATGAAATGTGGCGAAATCAATGTGTGAGCGATACCTATGAACCCGGTTCTACATTTAAAATTATTACGACGTCAGCCGCATTAGAAGAAGGCGTAGTTAGTGTTAATGATAGTTTTTTCTGTCCGGGATATATTATGGTAGGAGACAGGCGAATTCGTTGTCATAAGACAGCAGGACATGGCTCTGAGAGTTTTGTGGATGGCATTAAAAATTCCTGTAAGCAGGTATTTGTGAAAATGTAGCCAAAGATACAAGTTTGAAAGTAGTATAGAAGTATAAAAAGTAGTATTTTAAAATTTTTGTAGAATATCACAGAATAAAAAAGAGAAGCATCTGGTCTTTTACCAAACGCTTCTCTTTTTATTATTGTCTCTTTTTTGCATTTTCCAGTTTGATTTGACGGCGATTTTTTACATGTTCAGGCATTGGCCGGATATCTCCAGCGGCAGTTAATGCTTGTTTTGTAAGGAGTGGTCCGAAAATTTCATAAATCAATACTGCAAATAAAGTGATATTGCGAATTAAATTTCCTTGTTCCCCAAGCTGCATTGCAGTAGTGCACATACCA
This sequence comes from uncultured Lachnobacterium sp., assembly GCA_937889225.1. Classification (GTDB taxonomy): domain Bacteria; phylum Bacillota; class Clostridia; order Lachnospirales; family Lachnospiraceae; genus Roseburia. The sequence continues at coordinate 57,889 of CALAST010000004.1, forward strand.
AGTGCTACACCTGCCTGTGGGAAAAGAGTAATTCCTAAATAGTGGCAAATCTGCGAATCACATTTTGTTGCTTTTGCACTTATAAATGTGCCTGTGTATTTTCCAAGACAACGAAACAGAATATAAACAATACCAATTCCAACAATCGCAAAATCTGCAAATACATTAAGCTCTAATTCCGCACCGCTGATAACAAAAAATAGAGCAAATAATGGAGAAGTCCATTTGTCAGATGCTTCCATTAAATCATGAGACAAAGGACAAATATTGCAAAATACAGTTCCTAGCATCATACAGACTAATAGGGAGGAAAATCCAATATGGATTGAGCCGATTTCAAATTTCATCATGGACAATGCTACAGTTGTAAATACAAAAGCAATCGTCATATTTAAGCGATTTGTATTGGAGTTGAACATTTTCTCTAATTGTGTCAAAAGCCATCCCATGAATGCACCAAGTGCTAAGGAACACAGGATTTCAAGCAATGGGTTTATGAGAATTGACACTAAATCGAGCGTGCCGTTTACTAATGTTTTTGCAATACCAAAAGATACTGCAAATACAATCAGACCAACAGCATCATCCAAAGCTACAATTGGCAGAAGGAGCTGCGTAAGAGGTCCTTTTGCTTTATATTGCCTTACTACCATAAGTGTTGCAGCTGGTGCAGTAGCCGTAGCAATCGCACCAAGTGTAATTGCTTGTGCCATAGACAGTTTATCAGGCATTATGATATGTACTGCAGCTAATGCCAAATCAACAAATAGCGTTGCCGTTAAGGCTTGAAAAATGCCAATCGTAAAAGCTTGTTTTCCGATTTTCTTTAAGTCCTCTAAACGAAACTCATTTCCAATCGAAAAAGCAATAAATCCCAATGCCACCTGAGATACTAATGAAAGTGTTTCTACTTCTTTCATAGAAGTAAAGCCAAGTCCTTCAATGTGAAGTGAGCCAATGCAGTATGGTCCAATCAATACGCCTGCAAGCAAATACGCTGTTACAGAAGGTAGTTTGAAAGGCTTAAATGCTCTTGTCATAAGTAAGCCAGCTAAGAGGGCAACGGATACGGAAAGTAAAATATTCATAACATTCACACTCTTTTCTTATAAAATTATAAAATATACCAAGTAATAGTATTATTTGGCACGAAAAATATATTACGACTATAAATTTCTAAAATCAATGACAGGTATTCCAAAATTTGAGATGTGATTGAATCAATTTTCGTCAAAATTTAGCTAAACTGCGATAGCAGTTATTTACAATAAACTAAGTAAAGCGAGTCCATAAGGACGAAGGGGAACGTTAAGTTTCATGTATCCGTAATGCAAGTTTACCTATATGAAGTGTTAGTTATGAATAAGTAGAAAAGTGGATTACGAATATCCATATAAGAATATTTACAGATTCCTATCATAAAGTTGTAATAACTAAAAATCGGAGTTTGTGAAAAAACGTGTATAGTTCAGAGTGTATAAGCGATGAAAAAAATATCTTATGGAATATCTTTGATTTATTGCTTGAAGAAGGGTTAATTACGGAAAAGGAAAGAGATGCAATGAAAAATATGATGAATAGTGAAAGTGACTAAGAAAATAGAGTGAAAAAACAACGTAGGAAAATATATAGTTTTTTGATTTATCGATAGGAGCAAGGCATAGTGGAGAGAGTTGGAATCTATAATCGATGCAGTACGGAAGAAGAAGCTCAGATAAATGCACTGGAAACACAGGCTCAAGAAAGCAGGGAGATTGCAGAACGTAAAGGCTGGAAGATTACAGCACAATACGTAGAATCAGAGACAGGTACGACTACAAAAAACAGAATGGAATACCAAAGGATGATGGAGGATATTGAGAATCATGTATTTGATATCATAATGATTAAATCCATTGACCGTCTTATGCGTTCAACAAAGGATTGGTATTTGTTTATTGATAAAGTCGTATCTTATAATAAGAAACTATTTATTTACATGGATAACAAGTTCTATGAGCCGGATGATGCATTGATAACAGGAATAAAAGCGATTTTGGCAGAAGATTTTAGCAGGGAGTTATCAAAAAAGATAAAACATGCTCATAAAAGAAGGCAGGATAGTCAATTAGGATTGAACTTTACAAAGCCGATATTTGGCTGGAATAAAGTGGAGAAGGATAAATATATAATTAATGAAGAAGAAGCAGAGTATTATAGACTGGCATTTTGTATGGCATATCAAGGTTATGGTTTTTATACCATAGCAAAATATATGTATGAGCAAGGAGCCAGAAGTAAAGTGACAGGTGAAATGATAAGCGATGTGCAATGGAGAAATATGGTATATTCGCCTAGAGCACATGGAACGGTAGTTTTACACAAAAGAGAATATGATTTTAATACGAAAAAGTATATAAAAATACCTCCTGAGCAGTGGATATATGTAGAACATGCATTGCCACCCATTGTAACCAGAGAATATCAAGAGATGGTTCTTGGAGAAATAAAAGAACGAACTATAGAATGTAGTTTTAAGACATACACTAGAGCTATGTCCAAGACAAGGGGAAATCCTTTGTCCGGTAAGATATATTGTGGTTGTTGTGGAGCTGTTTATTATAGATGGGTGATACATAAAGGAGAAAAACGAGAGCTTGTCGAGTGGAAATGCAAGACAAAGATGAAAAGAGGGGCAACTGCTTGTAAAAATAAGAATGTCATTGAAGATGTTGTTATGGAAATTGTAGAAGGTGTTTGTAAGCAGCAATATGGGGTGATATTTGATACGAATAGAGATAGTTTAATGGAAAAGACGATTAAAATCGCTAAAAAAACATTGGAAAATAACAATACAGAAAAAGAATTGAAAAAACTGGAAAAAGAATTAAGTGAACAAGAACAGAAAAAAGCAATTCTGTTAGAAAAGTTAATAGGCGAAGTGATTAATGATAGTGATTTTCAAATTGCAAATGTTGGACTATCAAAAAAGATAGAAGGATTAAAGGATAGGATAAAATCAGTAAAAGAAAAGGTAATGACACAGGGAAACTTAGAAGAAAGATTATTAAAGATAAGAACTTTTTTGCAGGAGGGCGATGTGATTGAAAAAGCAGAAACGAAAGACATGATTAAAAAAATTGATAAAATTATAGTTTACTCGAATCATACGTTAGAAATACAATTTAATAAGCTAAAATTAATGAGTTTTTTTAAGATTCATAATGTACCTTTTTTAGAAGAAGAGATGGAGAAACGTTTTTTTAAAATTGTAGTACCATATACGCATAAAGATAACAAATATAGAAAAAGAGAGCAAGTGAATAAAAAGTTACTGGAAATATTTAAAAAGAATCCAAGAATAAAAAGAAAAGACGTAATTCCCATATTTGAAATGAAAGAATCTTACATAAATGCTTCCATAAAGCAACTGAAAGAGGAAGGAAAATTACAATATAAGAGTTATGGTGGAGCGTTGGGCGAATGGATAGTGACAGATAAAGAATAGTTAATTACAAATAGAAATATAAAAAAATAATATAGAAAATAGATAATATCAGCGATATAATTATCATTTGGATATTATCTATTTTTTAGTATTTAAGAAATTTTAGTATGTTTGGAGAGAGGTTTATATTTGGCTGTGTTTTCGCTAATTCCTGTAATCCGGTATTTATTGATGTAGGGGCAAGAATTGGTGTTTCAGCTTTCTGTGATTACTTTGAACAATTTGGTCTGATGAGTAAAACCGGTATTGATTTACCGGGAGAAGCCTCTACGATTATGCATAAAGAAGAAAATATAGGTCCGGTAGAACTTGCCACTATTTCATTTGGGCAGTCATTTCAGATTTCCCCAATACAGCTTGCTACTACGGTATCTTCTTTAATTAATGGGGGAACAAGAATTACGCCTCATTTTGGAGTATCCATATCGGATAGTGAGGGAAATCTTGTAGAAACCTTTGAATATGAATCCAGAGAAGGTATTTGCTCCGAAGAAACTTCTGCAACGCTTAGAAGTTTGCTCGAACAAGTAGTTTCAGAAGGTTCTGGAAATAAAGCATATGTGGAAGGTTATCAGATTGGCGGAAAAACAGCTACCTCGCAAACCTTGCCTCGTTCTTTGAATAAATATATTTCTTCTTTTTTGGGATTTGCACCAGCAGATGAGCCGGAGATTTTAGTATTAGTCATTATCAATAATCCGCAAGGAACTTATTATGGTGGAACAATTGCAGCACCGATTGCACAGGAAATTTTTGAAAATATTTTGCCATATATGGAAGACTAGTGAAAACGAGGAGCTGTTATTTACAATGAAACTAAGTGAATCAGGTCAGGAAGCACAGTTCCATTGGATGATTTTATGTTTGATTTTGGATAGTAATTATAAATTAGTATATAATCCATGATTTGAAAAAATAAGAATAGATAGTATGAACGCTATATAATCATACTATCTATTTTTTGTTACTTTGTTTCGCAAATGGATTTTTACTCGTTACTGGATACGGAGTGTACAGTAACCATTTTTTTTATATTTCAAGAAAAAGTTGACAAAAAATCTTTGCATATTTATTATGTATAAAGTACAATGTCATAAGAAGATGTTTTTTGGAGGGGAATATGTCACAGCATGTCGTAATAAAGCATAATAGGTATGGAATAGAACTGGTTTTGAACGACAAAATCTCGTTTGAGGAATTGTTGTCATTTATCATTGAGAAATTTAAATCTTCAAGTGAATTTTTTAAGGATGCGAAACTGGCAATTGCATTTAAAGGTAGGAAGCTTTCAGAAAAGCAAATGTTAGAGATTGTAGATGCCATTATGGCAAATACCTCGATTCAGATTACCTGTATTATGGAAAATAATACGGAATTGGAACAAGCGATGAAAGCACGTATGGATGCATACAATGAAGAATTGCTTGCATGCCTGAAAAGAGAAGAACCGGTCGTTTATTCGGAAGAAATGTATGCACAATATCAAGGCGGGCAGTCTATCATTTCTGATTTTTATATAGGAAATTTGCGTTCCGGACAGGTGTTGGAATGTGCTTCAAGCGTAACATTGGTTGGAGATGTAAATCCGGGAGCAAAAATTATCTCCGAAGGCAATATTGTAGTGCTGGGTGCTTTAAAAGGAAATGCACATGCAGGGGTAGCAGGCAATGATAATTGTTTTATTTTTGCCCTTGATATGAGCCCGATACAGTTACAAGTAGGGCAATATTATGCGAAAAGTCCGGACAAAGAAGTGGTAAAAAAGAAATTCGGAAGAAAAATAAAAGAAAACACGGAAGGATACAGCCCGAAAATTGCGACAGCAAGAGAAGGAAATATTTATATAGAACCAATGAAAAAAGGGTGTTTGGATAGCTTATAGAATTTTAGGAGGAAGATAAAAAATGAGTGAAGTAATTGTAATCACATCCGGTAAAGGTGGCGTAGGAAAAACAACAACAACTGCAAACGTAGGTACAGGTTTGGCAATGTTAAATAAAAAAGTCGTTATGATTGATACCGATATCGGTCTTAGAAACTTAGATGTTGTATTAGGATTGGAAAATCGTATTGTATATAATCTTGTAGATGTTATTGAAGGCAAATGTAAATTAAAACAGGCATTAATCAAACATAAAAAATATCCGGATTTATGTTTGCTCCCATCAGCACAAACAAGAGATAAAGATTCCGTAACGCCGGAACAGATGAAAGAACTGGTAGAAGAATTAAAGAAAGATTTTGATTATGTTCTTTTGGATTGTCCGGCAGGTATTGAGCAGGGATTCCGCAATGCAATTGCAGGAGCTGACAGAGCACTTGTTGTAACGACACCGGAAGTATCTGCGATTCGTGACGCAGACAGAATCGTAGGTTTATTAGAAGCAAATGAAATGAAACGAATTGACCTTATTATCAACCGAATTCGTGTAGATATGGTAAAACGTGGCGATATGTTAAATGTTGGAGATGTATGCGATATTCTTTCCATTAATTTAATAGGTGTTGTACCGGATGATGAAAATGTAGTTATCGCAACTAACCAAGGAGAACCGCTTGTAGACAGAGATTGTCTTGCTGGAAAAACGTTTAAAAATATATGCAGACGTGTGTTAGGAGAAGAAGTCCCACTTATGAATTTGGAAGTGAAAAAGAGTGTGGTATCCATGCTCTTGGACTTGTTTAAAAATAAATAGGAGGAGATGTGATGAAAATAATGGATTTTTTTCGCAGAAAAGGTTCAAGTGATATAGCAAAAGACCGTTTAAAGTTTTTGCTCGTATCGGATGGATTATGCTCTCCGGAAGTAATGGAATTGATTAAAAATGACATTATTGAAGTCATTTCCAAACATTTAGATATTGATGCACAAAATCTGGATATCCAGTTAACGGAAACAGAAACAGAAGAAAATGGAAAAGCACCTACAATTTGTGCGAATATCCCAATTAAGAGTATAAGACGCAGATAAACGAAATAATACATAACAAACAAGAAGATAAGCAAGTGATAGGGCTTATCTTTTTGTTGTTTTTGCTTGTGTCGTACCTTGATAATTAGAATAAAATACGATATACTAATTTACAGTTTTTGGATTATAAAAATAAAGTGAAGTTGCAAGTTGTTTATGAAGTTTTGAAAGATAGGCAGTTGCGATTTCTTTAGATGAGTGGAGAGATGATATGAATTTAGAAAATAAAAAAGTATTGATAGTAGGTACAGGTGTAAGCGGAATTGCTGCCGCAGAATTATTAAAGAAAAAAGAGATAGATACGGTACTATTTGATGGAAATAAAAATTTAGATATAGAAAAGCTGTATGCAAAAAGTGAGTGCTTAAAAGAAATACCGCTTATTTTAGGAGAACTTACAGAAGAACAGATGGCACAGCTTGATGTGGCAGTATTAAGCCCGGGCGTACCAACAGACCTTCCAATGGTAAATGCCATGAGAGAAAAAGGTATTGCGATTTGGGGAGAAATTGAGCTTGCTTATTATTTTGCAAAAGGGCGTGTTGTGGCAATTACCGGTACAAATGGTAAAACCACGACAACCGCTTTAACAGGCGAAATTATGAAGAACTATTTTTCAGATGTAAGAGTAGTAGGAAATATTGGAATTCCATATACTTCCGAATCATTGACAACAACAGAAGATTCCGTTACGGTAGCAGAAATCAGCAGTTTTCAGCTGGAAACCGTGCATGAATTTAAGCCGGTAGTTTCAGCAATTTTAAATATTACACCCGACCATTTGGACAGACATCATACTATGGAAGCCTATATTGGTGCAAAAACGGATATTACAAAAAATCAAACCCAAAATGAAGTATGTGTATTGAATTATGAGGATGAAGTTCTTCGTGAATTTTCCGTGACATGTCCGGCAAAGGTGCTCTTTTTCAGCAGTAAGAGAGAGCTTACCGATGGTTTTTTCTATGCAGATAAGCATATTTATTATGCAAAAGATGGCGTAAAAGAAATGGTCATTCATGTAGATGAACTAAACATTTTAGGAGAACACAATTATGAAAATGTCATGAGTGCTTGTGCAATGGCAGTAAGTGTGGGTGTTCCAATGGATAAAATACGAGAAGTTTTACGTCGTTTTCAGGCGGTAGAGCATCGTATTGAATATGTAGAAGAAATTCAAGGGGTTCGTTATTACAATGACTCTAAGGGAACAAATCCCGACGCTGCGATTAAGGCAATTAAAGCCATGAACAGACCGACTTGGCTGATTGGCGGTGGTTATGACAAACAGTCAGAATATGATGAATGGATAGAAAGTTTTGATGGAAAAGTAAGAGAACTTGTTTTAATTGGTCAAACAGCAGAAAAAATAAAAGATTGTGCACACAGACATGGTTTTATGAATACTATTATATTTGAGAGCTTTGAAGATGCGGTAGGCTATTGCCACGAAAAGGCAAAAGAAGGAGAGGCAGTACTTCTTTCACCTGCTTGTGCAAGTTGGGGAATGTTTAAAAACTATGAAGAACGAGGTCGCATATTCAAGGAAATTGTAAGAGGTTTTAAGGAGTAGTCAGGTGGCAGTAAGAAAACGTAAACAAAGAAAGCAAAGCAAACAAAGTAAGGGAACGCGAAGGGAAAAAACAACTGCATATTTTGATTATAATTTATTATTTATCATTATTTTTTTGGTGTGTTTTGGACTGGTTATGCTGTACAGTTCGAGTTCATACGTGGCAGCAAATAAATATAACAATAGTGCGTATTATCTCGAAGAACAGCTCAAAAAAGGTGTTTTGATTGGCGGAATAGGTATGGCATTTTTGACCATGGTGGATTATCATATATGGAAAAAGATGGGATTGCTTGCATATTTGGGTTCAACACTTTTATGTGCAGCAGTATTGATTCCGGGATTGGGGGACAGTTCCAATGGTTCGAGCCGATGGCTTGTGCTTGGACCGATTCGTTTCCAACCATCGGAAATTGCAAAGATTGGCATCATTATTTTCCTTGCCATGTTATTGGAGCGTTCAGCAAGGAAGTTGAAAAAAGGAATCAATCTGGTTAAGATATTTGCCTTGTTAGCCCCTTTGATTTTGGTGGTTGCCATTAGTAACTTAAGTACAGGGATTATCCTTTTAGGCATTTCTGTATGTATGCTTTTTGTGGCAAGCCCTAAGTACTCCCATTTTGGTATAACCGCATTAGTAGGGATTGCAGGCATTATCGTACTTATTATGCTGTTTCCATATCGTTTAGGGCGTGTAACAACATGGCTTCATCCGGAACAGGCATCCAGCGATGAGATTTATCAGACATTGCAAGGTTTATATGCCATTGGTTCCGGGGGGCTTTTTGGAAAAGGCTTAGGAGAAAGCCTTCAGAAAATGGGAAATGTGCCGGAATCCCAAAATGACATGATTTTTACGATTGTCTGTGAAGAATTAGGCTTATTTGGTGCTATTTCCGTTATTTTGCTGTTTATGCTTCTGATATGGAGAATGATGATTATTGCAAATAATGCAAGGGATTTATTCGGTTCATTAATTGTAGTAGGCGTTATGTCCCATATCGCAATTCAGGTAATTTTAAATATTGCCGTTGTAACGGCTTCTATTCCGAATACAGGTGTAATTTTACCATTTTTCAGTTATGGTGGAACGTCATATGCCTTTTTGCTATGTGAAATCGGGTTGGTGCTAAGTGTATCGAGGGGAATCCGTTTGGAAAGCATTAAGTAGCAGGAGAGAATGAATGAAAAAAAAACGAAGAAAAAAAGACTTTCTAAAGAAATTTTTAATTACGGTAGTTAGTACAGCAGTAGTGATTGGCATTTCTATTCTCATTATTTTAAATGTATTTACCATTACAAAAGTAGAGGTAGAAGGCAATCATCTTTATGATGAAATTATCATAAAAGATGCAGTTTTAAATGATGAATATTCATGGAATACCCTATATGTTTTTTTGAAATATACGGTTATGGATACGGAACAGATTCCATTTATTGATACAATGGAAATCACAATGAGAGACGTAAATACACTACATATTAAGGTATATGAGAAAGGATTGCTTGGATATTTATATATTCCAACCATCAATCAGAATGCATATTTTGATAAAGATGGATTTGTAACGGAAACATCGGATAGATTGATTCCGAATGTTCCGCAGATACAAGGGCTTGATTGTGCAGAAGTGGTCTTATATGAAAAGCTTCCTATTGAAAATACTAAGCTTAGGCAGATACTTACGCTGACACAAGGATTAAAGAGAAAAGAATTGCAGCCCGAACGCATTGTATATGGTGGTACATACGAACCGGTTCTGGAATATCAAGATGTATCGGTATATTTAGGCTCTATGGAATTTCTTACACAAAAGATAGCACGATTGGATAAGATTTTACCGTCTTTAGAAGGTATGGCGGGTGTGCTTCATCTGGAGGAATGGACGGAGGAAACAACAAATATCGTGTTTGAAAAAGAGACTATACAGGAAGAAACAACAGAAACAGAGGAAAGTACAGAAGGAGAAAGTGAAGTTTCCGAAGAATAGCGAGCAAATTGCGGTGTAATCACGCAACGAATTTAAAAAAAAACAATTTTTTTATTGATTATTTTATGGAAAGAATATATTATAGATTATATGGTGTACAAAGTGGGACATTTATGTTATAGTGAGAACACTTTAATAAGTGCATAAAAAGTGCACATGAATTTAAATTTAGTGAGAATATATACCCTTGTGGTATAATGGATAATTAAATTTGAAATAAATCATATAATACATATAAATTTTGTGTAGAGAAAGAGGAGGAATTACCGTGCTGGAGATTAGAACAACAGAGGCGGATGCTAATGCAAAAATTATTGTAATCGGTGTCGGTGGTGCAGGAAACAATGCCGTAAACCGTATGATTGATGAAAATATCGGTGGAGTGGAATTTGTTGGTATAAACACGGACAAGCAGGCGTTACAGTTATGCAAAGCACCGACTTTGATTCAGATTGGTGAAAAACTCACAAAAGGATTAGGCGCAGGTGCAAAACCGGAAATCGGTGAAAAAGCTGCAGAAGAAAGTGCAGAAGAATTAGCAGCAGCTATTAAAGGAGCAGATATGGTATTCGTTACCTGTGGTATGGGTGGCGGAACCGGTACAGGAGCAGCTCCTGTTGTAGCAAAGCTTTCAAAAGACCAGGGAATTTTAACAGTTGGCGTAGTTACTAAGCCATTTAAATTTGAAGCAAAACAGAGAATGATTAATGCAGTTAACGGAATCGAGCGTTTAAAAGAAAGCGTAGATACCTTAATTGTAATTCCAAATGATAAGTTACTTGAAATTGTTGACAGAAGAACAACCATGCCGGATGCATTAAAGAAAGCAGACGAAGTATTGCAGCAAGGTGTGCAGGGTATTACAGACTTAATTAACTTACCGGCACTTATTAACCTTGACTTTGCAGACGTTTCTACTGTTATGAAGGACAAGGGTATGGCTCATATCGGTATTGGTAGTGCAAAAGGCGATGATAAAGCGATTGAAGCAGTAAAAACAGCAGTTGCTTCTCCGCTTCTCGAAACAACCATTTCCGGTGCAAGCCATGTAATCATTAATATTTCCGGTGATATTTCCCTTATGGATGCAAATGATGCAGCAAGTTATGTTCAGGATTTAGCCGGAAATGATGCAAATATTATTTTTGGTGCAAAATATGATGAAACCATGACAGATGAAGCGACAATTACGGTAATTGCTACAGGTCTTGATGATGGTGGTCAAAATGGTGCTCCAACAATGTCAAATGATAATATGGGCTACGCAGCACAAAATGGCAGACCGGGAGTAGGAAACGGATATGCAAATACAACATATCCAGGAGCAGGATATAATCCAAATGCTTATGCGGCAAATAATTATGGAGAAAATAATTACGCAGGAAATGCTTATGCAGGTCGTACTCCAACAAACAATTTACATACAGGTCAGCCGAATATGATGAGAAATCCAAATGGAATGGGTACACAGCCGGGAATGGGCACTCCAAATTCAGCATATATGAATAATGGAGCATATGCAAATGGAATTCAAAGACCACGCCAGCCGGAAAGCACCGTAAAACCGGTAGAGATTAATATTCCAGATTTCTTAAAACCAAAAAAATAAAATTTATAAATAAAAAGAGCTTATTATTTGCAAAAAAATGCAAAGGATAAGCTCTTTTATTATATTTATTTTGTTTATGTGTGAACAGATTGTTAGTAAGGTTGTCATTTCCTATGCATCAATGAAAAAGTATGGTTTGATAATGCATATATGTATAATCGGCTTTCTTAATTTTTTGATTTTGTTAAGTAATTATGAAAAATCACTTGACGAATAATGTAGAATATTGCAAACTTTATGATAGAGAGTTAAAAACTATTTATAAAGGAGAATGTTATGGTAAAGATTATTACAGACTCTTCTACACTTTATACAGTAGAAGAAGCAAGAGAAAAGGGATTTGAGGCAGTTCCACTTTGTGTAAGTATTGGTAATTTAGAAGGCAGAGACCTTCAAGTGGATATGAATGATTTCTATCAGAGAATTGAAAAGGGAGAAGTTCCACGCTCCTCTCAACCCCCAATTGGAGAAGTACTTGATTTGTATGAAGCATATAATGAATGTGAAATTATCAACATTGCAATGGCAGACGGTCTTTCCGGTACATATCAGAGTGCATGCGGAGCAAGAGAAATGGTAGATAATAAAGATAAGATTACGGTTATTAACAGTAAAACATTATGTGGACCACACCGTTATATGGTAGAAAAAGCACAGAAGATGAAAGAAGAAGGCTGTTCTGCAAAAGAAATCATTGCATGGTTGGAGAAAGCGGTAGAAAAAGCAGAATCTTTCTTAATTCCGCAGGATTTTGACTTCTTAAGAAGAGGTGGACGTCTTACACCAATGGCTGCAACATTTGGTTCAGTACTCAAATTGAAGCCGATTATGACACAGACAAAAGATGGAAAACGTTTGGATAAGTTCGGAGTAAAACGAACCATGAAAACAGCAGTTAATGCAGTAATTGACCATTTAAAGAAAAAAAATATTGACCATCGTCATATTTTATATGTTTCTCATGCAAATGCAATAGAAGATGCAAAGAAAGTCATTGCACAGTTAAAGGAAGCCTTTGGGGATGTGGAAATTCATATGTTGGAGTTAGGTGCGGCATTTGTGACACAAGGCGGACCGAAATGTGTAGCGATTCAGTATATTGAGAAATAATTTATTAAGCCTATAGTGTTTGAATAATGAGTTCGATAATGAAAATCTAAGTACACATGGGGATAGAAAGTAAAAAATGCTTCTATCCCCGTGTGTCTGAGTTATCTGCGATTATTTTTATCTGACAAGTCTCCGTAAATAGGCGTAGCCAGACCAAATCCACCTGAAACAGCTAAAATTTGTCCTGTAGTATATGCTGCGTCATCACTAGCAAAATAAACAACTGCTGCTCCAATTTCCTCTGGTAAACCTATTTTTTTCAGAGGAATGTGACGCAGAAACAGAGAACGAAAGTCTTCCGACAGATTTTTTTCAACTGCTTCCGTGGCGGTCATACCGGGTAAAACTGCGTTACAACGTATATTATTTGAAGCTTCATGGACTGCAATTAATTTCGTAAGGTAATTGATTGCAGCTTTACTTGTGCCATAGGCAACCTGCGAGATATCAGGCACAATTCCGCCAATCGAGGAAATATTAATAATGCTTCCGCCACCGTTTGTTGCCATATATTTTGCAGCAGTTTGACTTGCCATAAAGACACTTCTTAAATTCAAGGTTACAATATCCAGATAGTCTAATATGTCCGTATGGGCGAAATCCAAATCTTTTTTCGGATTTGATGTGCCAAAGTTGTTTACGAGTACATCAAGATGTCCTTCTTTTTCTATCACTTCTTCTATCATGCTGATAAAAGTTTCAGGTTTACTAGCATCATTATAAACATACTTCACATGATACCCCTCTAAATTTAATTTGTCTGCTTCTTTTTTTGCAGTTTCTAAGTTTCGTGCCGCCATATATACGATGGCACCTTCTTTTGCACATGCCTTGACACAGGCAAGACCGATACCTCTGGTAGAGGCGGTTATCAGTATGGTTTTGTTTTCTAATCTCATAGTTAATCTCCTTATAAATTATAGTGTATTATAGTGTTTGGTTATTTTGCAGAATGAATTTTTGGCAGTAATTGGACAATTACGATGCCAACAGCAATACAGCATAACTCAATAAGTGCGAGCATATGAATGGAACTTACTGCGGCAGAGGATGCGGATATTTGTGGAGTGGAACTTGCTGTCAGACGTATAATCTGATTGGTAAACATAGGTACAAATACAGCAACGCCAAAAGGTGCGGCTAAGTCACGAAAAAGTCCATAAATACCGGTTCCGGAACCGGCACTATCAGATGGGATATCGGAAAGGACTATTTTCATAAAAATGGCAGCATTTGCCCCAAGCCCAAAACCTAACATGCCAAGTGACAAAGCAAGTGTGAAAACAGAAGTGAGTGTAGAGAAAAAGAACATAATCCCACATCCTACAGCTGTTACTATTAATGAGGCTGTTAAAATATGTTTTGGTTCAAAACGGTCAGCTAGCGGACCTAAGAGAATCGAACCAAGAGACATTCCAAGATACATAATAGAGATTGCATACCCGGAAATAACGGTATTATCGGGTTGTGTATAATTTACAAATACAATGACGCTGGTCATATTTGCCTGCATCAATCCTTGTGTTAAAAACAAAATAATAACAGGAAGAATAAAGGATTTTCGCATCATAAATTGTCCTGATAAAATAGGATTGGGTGCTTGTTTTTCCACTATAACAAGTCCAATAAGGGAAACAACTGCCAGAAAGAACACCAAAAGAAAGCGAAAAGATGACCAGCCAAAGTTTTGTCCAAAGGATGGAATACATAATACAAAACTAAAAAAAGCAATGACAAAAACAGCACCACGGCTATCAAAGTTTTCTAATTTCTTTGGTGTAAACGTTGTTTTCGGGTGTGTAAAAAAACAAAGTATGAAAAAAAGGAAGGAGATAAGTGAAGAAATCCACATCAAAATCCTCCAATTCCAAGCCTCAAGAATGAGCCCACCAAGACTTGGACCAAATATAACAGCTCCGCTGGAAATTAACATATAAAGAGAAAACCCCTTTGCGATTTCCTGTGGTGGAAATTCGGTCACGATATATGACATAACGGTAGGGGCAATTGCCGCAGTACCAATTCCCACAATAAATCTTGCAATTAATAGAAAAAATAAAGAGGGTGCCATAGCACTCAATATGTTTCCAAGTGTAAATACAGCAATGCCAAGCAATAGTGTTGTTCGCCGTCCAAGTATATCGCCAAGCTTACCAAGAATCGGAGCACAGGCAGCGGTGGATATGGCTTGTGCAAGAGCTGTCCATGTCGTGTTGTTGTATGCCAGATTCATATCCTGTACGAAAGCAGGACCTAAAACTGTGCTAAGTCCGCCAACGATACCTACTAAAAAAGCTGCAAATGCATATGGAAGAAAACCTTTCTTATAAGAAATGGATTGTGAATGATCCATAAATAAACCTCACTTATAGCTAAAAATTTAAGTGTAAAGCAGATTGTAAATATCTGCTTAACCAATATCAAGTATCTCCTTTTTGTATAAAAATATGTGTATTTTTCGATAGATAGGACAAACTACTTTTAGAGAAAAATCTCAATTTATAAAAAGGAGAAATGATTATGTCAATGATTAACAAAGAAATCGCAGATTTTAAAACTTACGCATTCCATGAGAATGATTTTAAGATGGTATCCAAAGAGGATATTTTAGGAAAATGGAATGTATTCTTTTTTTATCCGGCAGACTTTACGTTTATATGTCCAACGGAATTGGAGGATTTAGCAGAAAAATATGAAAAGTTTAAGGAAATCGGATGCGAAATTTATTCGGTATCTACAGATACGCATTTTGTGCATAAGGCATGGCATGATGCATCAGAGCGTATTAAAAAAATTAATTATCCGATGTTAGCAGACCCAACTCATTGCATCTCCAAAGATTTTGAGGTGTTGATTGAATCGGATGGTCTGGCTGAAAGAGGCACGTTTATTATTAATCCGGAAGGAAAAATTGTAGGATATGAGGTTACTGCCGGTAATGTTGGTCGTAATGCAGAAGAATTGCTTCGTAAAGTACAGGCATGTCAGTTTGTACACGCACATGGAGATCAGGTATGCCCTGCGAATTGGAAACCGGGAGCAGAAACATTAAAACCAAGTCTGGATTTGGTAGGACAGTTATAATGGGTACGTCAAATTCTTATGATATGGAAAAACTCTATGATGTGATTGTCATCGGTGGTGGTCCTGCAGGACTCACTGCCGCAATCTATCTTACAAGAGCAAAATATCGTGTATTAGTATTAGAAAGAGAACAGTTTGGTGGTCAGATTACGATTAGCCATGAGGTTGTCAATTATCCGGGTGTCGGTATCTGTAGTGGAAAAGAGCTGACAGATACGATGTATCGTCAGGCAGAATATTTTGGAACAGAGTTTTTAGAGGCAGAAGCGGTGAAATTAAGTATGGAAGGAGATGTAAAAACCGTTCATACAAACCGCGGAGATTATTTGTGTCTTGGCGTTTTGTTAGCAACAGGAGCACATCCAAAAATGGTAGGATTTAAAGGTGAGGAAACATTCAAAGGACGGGGTGTGGCATATTGTGCGACTTGTGATGGAGAATTTTTTACAGGGAAAGAAGTGTTTGTCATCGGTGGTGGGTTTGCAGCCGCAGAAGAAAGTATTTTTCTTACAAAGTTTGCGAAGCATGTGACAATACTGATACGTGGAGAAGGTTTTTCGTGTGCCGAGTCAGTTGCAGACCAAGCAAAAAAGCATGAAAAAATAAGTGTTATTACCAATACTGTAGTAGAAGAAGTGGATGGGGATTATGCGTTGACGTATATCCGATACAAAAATCGCGTAACAGGAGAGGTTACAGAATATCGTGCTTCAGAGGGAGAAAATTTTGGCGTTTTTGTATTTGCAGGGTATGCTCCGGAAACGGCGTTGGTAAAAGATATAGCGAAATTGGATGAAAAAGGGTATATCATTACAGATAAGTCGCAGAAAACGAGTGTAGATGGTCTTTATGCAGCAGGAGATATCTGTATAAAACCACTTCGACAGGTGGTTACAGCTACGAGTGATGGTGCATTAGCAGCTACGGAATTGGAAAAATATGTGGCAGAAGTGCAGCGAAGAACCGGATTATATCCAAACGACCCGAAAATAAAAGAGAATGTGCTAAAGCCTGTTAGTGAAAAACAGGAAAAGAAACAAAATGGCTTAAATAGTGAAAATCAAAATATCGGTATGGGAAGTGATTTATTTACAGCAGAAATGCGTGCACAGTTAGATACCGTGTTTGAAAGAATGGCAGAACCATTAGTATTGAAACTATATTTGGATAATCGTGCCGTTTCAAGGGAGTTGGAAGCATATGTGAGAACTCTGACGGAAATGACAGATAAATTAACAATGGAGATTGTGCAGGAGCATGGACTAGAGTTTCCACCTTGTGTCAAACTATACCGAACTGACAATACCTATACAGGGCTTGCATTTCATGGTGTTCCGGGCGGTCATGAGTTTACATCGTTCGTTTTGGGACTCTATAATGCTGCTGGTCCAGGACAGCCGATGGATGAAACGATTCGAAAACGTATTCAGAATATAAAAAAGAAAGTGGATATTAAGATTTTAGTAACCTTATCTTGCACGATGTGTCCGGATTTGGTGGTTGCTGCACAGCATATGGCAGCAGTAGGAGAAAATATTACGACAGAAATATATGATGTACATCATTTTGAAAGTCTAAGAAAGAAATATCAGGTTATGAGTGTTCCATGTATGATTCTTGATAATGAAGATGTGCATTTTGGAAAGAAAAATATGCAGCAGGTATTGGAAATTGTAGAAAAATGGATAGATGGATAGTAAGAAAGGATTGCTAGCTCATCAAAAATAAGAATATTCCTACAGGAAATTTGAGTCATGTCAAAAGTTCTTGTAGGAATATTTTTTCTATAACTTTAAAAATAACTTATCTTCATTTTCTGCCAAAATTCTTCCTACCCAAAATGATAGTATAGAAACGTAGAACGAGCAAGTGAGAGATTGTTTGTTCTTAGCTGATAAGTTGCAAAAAAGAAAGAAGTTGTAAAAGTTGAATCATACCTACATATTTTATGCAGATGTATATTTGTTTCAGAACTTTCTAATCAAAAGTTCTGCTTTATATTTAACACTATGGTATCAAAAATTTTTGCCCAAAGGAATTATGCCTAGAATATTTTTTGCCGCATTAGCAGGAAGTGCGATAGAAATTGCAGGTTTGTTAAGTGGTGCCGGCTACAATTGGTTTATAGCGATTGTGCATTTGGTGGAAGTTCCGGGAATGATGATGTTTTTGATGGGAAAGGAGAAAAAGTATCTGGTGAAGGCAATTATCACCGGTTACTTTTTTATTTTGTTGATAAATGGCATACAGGAGGCATTTTGGAATGTGTTTGGCGAAAATGGAAGTTTTAGTTTCTTCCTTATTATAAGCTGTGGCTTATCGGTAGTAGTGGTAAGAAATCTATATTTTCATATAAAAATAGAAAACTATATATTTCATGTAGAATTGCAAAATGAGGAAAAATGTTGCCAAATCAGAGGTTTTTATGATACAGGAAATCGATTGAAAGAACCATATGGACAAAAAGGTGTACATATTTTATCGGAGGATATTTGTGAGAAAATGATGTCAGAGAAAACATCAAAAATGTTGGTTCCCTATCATGCACTAGGAAATACGCAAGGGATATTGGAGGTTTTTTATATGAAAAATATGAAAATAACAAAGGGAAAGCAAGTGTTTGAAATCATGGATGCAGCCATTGGAATAGGAGAGAAACGATTATTTGAAGGAAAAGGATATGAAATGATATTAAATGAAGGTGCATTTCAAAAAGCAGATGTGAAAAGTGAGGGAATGGAACTTAAACATCGAGATACAGGATGAATAGCAGAGGAAATGGTTAGGAGTATTGTTTATGAGAAAGCAGCGAGGTAGATGATAGATGTCTGCTTGATGTACATAAGAAGTGAAATCAAGATGAATGCCAAATTAGGTTGAGAATTCTTGTTTTGTATTTATAGAAAAAGTAGAACAGGGGAAAGAAATATGAAGCCGAATATATTAGAAAAAACAGAACAAAAGATAAGTACAATCAAGGATTATTTATTAGAACACTTTTTTGAGTGGAAAAGAAGATGTTTTCCTCCTCAGGAAAATGATGTATTTTACATAGGTGGTTCGGATGTGCTTCCGCCACCACTAAAACCGGAAGAAGAACGGCAATGCATTGAGGCATTAAGTGGGGAAGATTGCGAGGAGGCAAGAAAAAAACTGATTTCCCACAATTTGCGTTTGGTGGTCTATTTAGCAAGAAAATTTGAGAATACGGGAGTAGGCGTAGAAGACCTTATTTCGATTGGCACAATTGGTTTGATAAAAGGGATTCATACATTTAATTCTGAAAAAAATATAAAGCTAGCAACGTATGCTTCCCGTTGCATTGAAAATGAGATATTGATGCATCTTCGAAAAACGAATAAGTTAAAATTAGAAGTTTCATTTGATGAGCCATTGAATGTAGATTGGGATGGAAATGAATTGCTTTTATCAGATATATTGGGAACAGAAGAAGATGTCATTTATAAAGATTTAGAGACAGAAGTGGAAATAGGACTCCTTCGTAAAGCAATGGAGAAGTTGAATAAGAGGGAGAGGAGAATTATAGAGCTTCGTTATGGATATAATCGTAACAATGATAAAGAAATGACGCAGAAAGAGGTTGCCGATTTGCTTGGAATTTCGCAGTCATATATATCCAGATTGGAAAAAAAGATTATGTTGCGGTTAAGAAGAGAAATACAGAAAGTGGAGTGAGTTGAATAGTAAGAAAATTTACAAAAAATATGAAAATAGTGAGAAAAATAAGAGAGAATGTGATATAATAAATATATAAATAACGGTTATGAGCAAGTTGCAAAACGGATTGCGATATCCGCTTGAATAGAATCAAATATGATGTAGTTTAAGAGGAATAAAATATCCTTCACTTTAAGTTTACATAGCATGAAGTAGAGGCAGAAGACTACATTTAAATATAATTTAGAATGGAGATGAGTGTATGATTATTGAATTCCTAGGGGCTGCGAGAGAGGTAACCGGAAGTTGTCATTATGTTGCTTTTGGAGAAAAGCATTTTCTTGTAGACTGTGGTATGGAACAAGGACCGGATTTGTACGAAAATCAGGAAATTCCGGTAAACCCATCCACAATCGATTACGTATTTATTACACATGCCCATATCGACCATTCAGGTTTATTGCCGCTTTTATATAAGAATGGCTTTAGGGGACAGATTTTTGCAACAAAGGCTACTTGTGAATTATGTGATATTATGCTTCGCGATTCTGCACATATTCAGGAATTTGAAGCAGAATGGAAAAACCGAAAAGCAAGACGAGCCGGTAGAGAAGAAGTATTGCCGCTTTATGATATGAATGATGCAATGGGCGTATTGGAACATTTTGTTTCCTGTGATTATCGTAGCAAAGTTGAAGTGGCAGAAGATATTTCCATTCGATTTGTGGATGCAGGGCATTTACTTGGTTCTTCTTCCATTGAAATTTGGATTCGGGAAGATAATGTAGAGAAAAAGTTGGTATTTTCCGGTGATATTGGTATTGAAAACAAACCGCTTATCCGTTGTCCGGAATATATCAGAGAAGCAGATTATGTTATTATGGAATCTACATATGGTACAAGAGCCCATGAAGCACCACCGGATTATGCAGTAGAATTGGCAAGTGTAATTAAGGATACATTTATCCGAGGCGGTAATTTAGTCATTCCGGCATTCTCTGTAGGACGAACGCAGGAAATGTTGTATTTTATTCGAAGAATTAAAACGGAAGAACTTTTGCCGGAATATCCGGATTTTGAAGTTTATGTAGATAGCCCGCTTTCCGTAGAAGCTACCAATGTTTTCAATATGAATGTAGCAGAGTGCTTTGACGAAGAAGCGATGAATTTAGTAAGTCAGGGAATTAACCCGATTCGTTTCCCGGGACTGCGAGTTTCCGTTTCTAGTGAAGATTCTAAAATGATTAACTTTAACCCACATCCGAAGGTTATTATTTCTGCTTCAGGCATGTGTGAAGCAGGTCGTATTCGTCATCATTTGAAACACAATTTGTGGAGAAGTGATTCTACAATTCTCTTTGTAGGTTATCAGGTTCCGGGAACGCTTGGAAATATGCTTTTGAATGGAACGGATAAAGTAAAGCTGTTTGGCGAAGAAGTAGAAGTTCGTGCAAAAATCGTAAATCTTCCGGGTATTAGTGGTCATGCTGACTTGCCACATTTGTTAGAGTGGATTAAGGCATTTGGCAATACGCCAAAACGTGTGTTTATTGTGCATGGTGAAGAACAATCTGCTGTTTCGTTTGCAGAAAGAGTAACAAGAGAAACAGGATTGGATGCGATTGCACCATATTCCGGAGATACTTATGATTTGGAAGCAAATCTTTGCATTCGGTATGGAAGCCGTAAACTGGCAGAAAAACGCAAAACGAAGAAATCTTCCAATACAGTATTTGATAGACTTATGGCTGTTGGAGCAAGACTTATTGCAGTTATTAAGAAGAGTGAGGGTATGGCAAATAAGGATTTGGCAAAATTTGCAGACCAGATTAATTCATTGTGTGATAAGTGGGACAGATAGTTTAACCGAATCAAGAAAGTCCCCCATTTCAAATGTATGAAGCATTAAGTGGTGGGTAAGGGGACATTCTTGTGTCAGGTGGAGCTATCAAGCTCCATCTGACAAGCTACGGTAGTAGCTATTCGGTTATGAGCAAGTAGCGAAAGCGGATTGCGAATATCCGCTTTACATAAATCAAGAAAGTGAAAGGAAACATTGATTACGATGCAGCAGGATAAAGTTGAGATATACAATCCAAATTTAAGAGGCAGCCATCCGATTCGGGCAGTTTTATTTGACATGGATGGACTTGTTTTGGATACAGAAAAGTTATATAGCCGTTTTTGGAGGGAAGCTACGGCATTTTATGGATTTCCGATGACCTATGAGCAGTCATTGGGACTTCGGAGTTTAAACAGCAAGGCAGGGGAAGCAAAATTAAAATCTTATTTTGGAGATGGAATTGATTTTCAAAAAGTCCATGATAAGAGAATAGAACTGATGGATGTGTTTGTAGAGAAAGAAGGAGTAGAGCGAAAGCCTGGAGTAGAGACACTTTTGGAGTATCTGAAAGCACATAATATCAAAACTTCGATTGCCACTTCGTCTCCATTGGAAAGAGCGAAGAAATACTTAGATTCGGTAGGTCTTGGAAACGCATTTGATGCGGTAGTAAGCGGGAAAATGGTAAAAAACGGAAAGCCGGAACCGGATATTTACATCTATGCAGCAGAAAATTTAGGTGTAAAGCCGGAGGAGTGTATGATTTTAGAGGACTCTCCAACCGGAATTATAGCCGGCTATCGTGCAGGATGCATTCCGGTTATGGTTCCTGACCAAAGCAGGGCGGATGAGGAAATCAAGAAAATGCTCTATGCAGAAGTGGAAGGGCTGGAAAGTGTGATTGCGTTATTGCAAAGTTGCAGATTTGTGGTATTGAAAGAGTGATGAGATATTGAGTTTTGCAGAAAGCTTTTTATGGATAATGGATAGCATATTATTATGGAAATGGGAGATATTATGTTAGAAAAATTAAATCATATTTTAAACATAATAATGGGTACAACAGTATGTGTTTTTATTGGGCATAGCATTTATATCTGTTGGAATTATAAAATACATTCTAAGGTATATCCATATTCAGCACCTTGGTATATAAGTATTTTGGTCTATGGAATCACTACACTTCTTATTTTGCTTGTTGGAGTTATTTTAAAGTTTGTGATTAAAAAATTTATGAAAAAGAATATAAAATAAAAAATTACATATTGTAAGTGCGAACATAGCATAAAAGAGAAAAAGCGTCGAGCCCAAAATAACAGAATCGACGCTTTTTAATTTTATATTTATAGAGTTTTTGTGCTAAGAATGCAAAAAATTGTTTGTTTAAAACTTATTTTCCAGCCACTTTAATGCCTTTTACAAGGATAGAAGGAGAACCGCAGCGGAAACTTCCAAATGCACTTGGACGGAATTTTAAGTCTTCTCCAACAGTAGAAATATCTTTCATAAGCTGTAAGAAGTTGCCGGAAATCGTAAATCCTTTGATTGGAGTACTCTTTTTCCCATTTTCAATCTTAAAACCACCGGAAGAAAGGGAAAAGTCACCGGTAATTTCATTTGCTCCTGCATGTATGCCTTCTACGGAAGTTACATAAATGCCGTTTCTTGCTTCTTCCATCAAATCTTCTAAAGTACCCTTTACCGGATTGATATAGAAGCTGTATGGAGAGATGCCAACAGGAGAAGCATAGGAGGCTTTAGAGGCATTTCCTGTAGTTTTTACACCTGCTTTTGCAGCAGTAGTGAGATTATGGAGCAAGGTAAGTAATTTTCCGTTTTCTACTACATTTTTTGTATAGGTAGCAGCACCTTCTCCATCAAATGTAGAGGTTACCAAAGCATCTTTATATACCGGGTCATCCGTAATGGTAATAAGTTTGGAAGCAATCATTTCACCTTCTTTATCCTTTAAGAGAGAAAGCCCTTTTTGTGCAGCTTCTGCTGAGAAGATGGAAGCATAGGTAGTCAGCAGGTTTGCCATAACTTTATTGGAAAATACAACCGTGTATTCACCGCTGTCAATAGAAGTATAGCCAATTGTTTCAATCGCATCATTTACCGCTTCTTTTGCTACTTCTTTTTTATCAAATTCTTGTAAAGAGCCAGCTGCAATGTGCATGCCATCATACATTTCTTGTCCGTCGTTTACAATGGCGATTCCATAGCAATAGTCAAAACAGCCGGAATCTTCTAAATCAAGACCATTAGAATTATATAAAGCCGTCATAAAAGAAGTGCTTCCTGCATAGCTTTGGGAATTGTTGGCTACACGTTCATCCTGTGCATAAAGTTCCTGTTGCAAATCCAATGCGAAGTCTACGAGCTGGGAAGCAGCAGCGGCAGTACGTTCTTTTTTCTCACAGGAAAGATAGGTATCTCCTTGTTTATGAATAAAAGAAGGAGCATCGCTTTCGATGGATTTGGCATTTTCAATTGCACGGATGACTAAGGAAAGTGCTTCTTCATCGGTAAGATTTTCGGTAGAAGCATATCCTGTTTTACCATCGATAATACAACGGAAACAAATGCCTGTATTGTTGGCAGTTGAAAAGCCTTTTACTTCTGTTTGGAAAATTTCAACATTTGTTTCATCGGATTTTGTATAATAAAGTTCGTAATCCGTTACCTCATATTTATCCGCATAGTTGATAATTGCAGTTTTAAATTCTTGATATGTCATATTTTTTACCTCATATAAATTTACTTGATTCGGGTCAAGCGGATATTCGCAATCCGCATTCGCTACTTGCTCATAACCGAATAGCTACTATTGTAGCTATTCGGTTAAATTAGCGTCCGCCAACCGTAATAGAAGATACACGGATAAGCGGCTGACCTACGTCCGTAGGGATACTTCCGGAAGAAGCACCACACATACCCTGTGCACGGTCTAAATCTGTACCAACCATGTCGATATCCATAAGAATGTCCGTACCTTTTCCAATAAGGCTTGCACCACGAACAGGCTCGCAAATTTGTCCATTGCGGATAATATATCCTTCATTTACTGCAAAATTGAATTGTCCGGTAACCGGATTTACAGAACCGCCACCCATGGATTTTGCATACAGACCATATTCAATAGAAGCGATAATATCTTCGTTTTTATCATTGCCCGGTGCAATAAAGGTATTTGTCATACGAGACGTAGGCTCATAAAGGTAACTTTGTCTGCGACAGTTTCCGGTAGGAGCCATATTCATACGGCGACCATTTAATTTGTCTACCATATAAGATTTTAAGATACCATTTTCAATGAGTACATTTTTCTGTCCCAGTGTGCCTTCATCATCAATATTAATGGAGCCCCATGCATTTGGAATGGAGCCATCGTCAATAGCAGTCACTTTTTCATTTGCAATCTGTTGTCCCATTTTTCCTGCAAATACGGATTGTCCCAATGCAACGCTTGACGCTTCTAAAGAATGTCCGCAGGCTTCATGGAAAATTACACCACCAAAACCGTTTTCGATGGCAACCGGCATTTTTCCGGCAGGAATATAACCAGCATTAATCATAACCATAGCCTGTTTTGCTGCTTTTGTCCCAATTTCTTTTGGATTATGTAAATCAAAGAATTCCAATCCCATACGTCCACCCGGACTGCAAGAGCCTGTCTGATTTTCTCCGTTTTTGCTTGCAATGGCACTAACTGCCATACGAGTGCGAATCTGTCTGTCTTGTGCAAAAAGCCCTTCGCTGGTAGCAATTAAAATATTGTGGTCCACATCTAAAATGGTACCCGTAACCTGTGAAATATCGGTGTGATAGTTTTTGGCAGCATCGCAGGCTTCTTTTAATAAATCTATTTTATAAGCATTTTCCACAGAAGCAGGAACGATTTTAATTGGATGGATGTCACCAAAGAGACGTTCTCTTAATGTGATGGTTTCCATTTCCCTTGTTCCGTTTAAAGCTGCTGCTACTTTTTCGGCACAATTTAAAATCGCTTCCGGGAGCAGAGAAGAAGTAGAGCCGGAAACACAGCGTGTTCCCTTAAAGATACGAATGCCTACGCCGGAAATAACGGAATCAGCAATTTTATCCACTTTTGAAGAAACGACATTAATGTTTTTCCTTTTGGTGTACTCAGCAAAAACCTCAGCATAGTCTGCACCTGTAGCAGATGCTTTCCATAAGGCTTCTTTTAATAAACTTTGTGATAACATATATAACCTCCCAAATAACTGATAGTTTAAGGATATTCGATTATGAAAGGTTCGTCAATGAGGAAATACTACCGAATCAGGTATTTTAGAAAATTTTAAGTATAATTTGTATAAAATGCATAAATTTAATTCTATGGTTTTCATTTTATTGTAAAAGTGTTATAATAAATAATACGATGATTTTACAAGCTTTGGATATTGTTTTTATTTCATTATAGAAGATATCAAGGAGTTGTGGTAAATGCAGATAAATTTATGATTGTTAAAAACAATATGCAGGAGTTTGGCAAAAATATTTAAGGGGGAAACAGGTATGGGTCATATTAGCGAAGTGGGAAAGAAAACGATTTGCGAAATCTGTGACAGATATGCAGATGAAAAAACTCCACTTATGATGATTTTAAGTGACATTCAAAATGAATATGGATATATTCCTTTGGATGTACAGCAGATTGTATCTGAAAAAACAGGTATTTCCGTGGCAGAAATTTATGGAGTTGTTACTTTTTATTCATTTTTCTCTTTAGAGCCAAAGGGAAAATATGTCATTGGTTGCTGCATGGGAACGGCTTGTTATGTAAAAGGAGCACAGCAGATTATTGACAAATTCTCAGAATTACTGGGAATTGCTCCGGGCGAGACATCAAAAGACGGTTTATTTACGATTGATGCATTGCGTTGTATTGGTGCTTGTGGTATCGCACCGGCAGTAACCATCAATGGAAAGGTATATCCGAAATTGACTGTTGATAAGGTGGCTCCTATTATCGAAGAATATCGAGCTATGGAGGGGCAGAATTAATGAAGACATTTGATGAATTAAGTGCAAAGATTTGCAGTTGTGAAGAAGTATTAAGCCAAAAAATTGATGGTTCAAATGGAAAACGTGCTATTTTATTATGTGGCGGTACAGGTTGTATTTCATCAAACTCTCTTGGAATCAAAGATAAATTCCAGCAGTTGATTGATGAGAAAAATATGGGAGACAAAGTAACGGTAAACATCGTAGGATGTTTTGGGTTCTGCTCACAAGGACCATTTGTTAAGATTTTCCCAGAAGATACATTGTATCGTTTAGTACATATGGAAGATGTAGAAGAAATCTTTGAAAAAGATATTATGGGTGGAGAAGTTGTAGAACGACTTCTTTACGTTGACCCTGCTACACAGGAACGAGTAAGAAAACAGGAAGATATTAACTTCTACAAAAAACAAAAAAGAATTGCATTGCATGGCTGTGGCGTTATCAATCCTGAGAATATCGAGGAAGCTATGGGGAAAGGTGCGTTTGTGGGATTAAAACGTGCATTATCCATGACACAGCAGGAAGTTATTGACGAAATGCTGGCATCCGGTCTTCGTGGTCGAGGAGGCGGTGGTTTTCCGGCAGGACGTAAATGGTCCTTTGCGTATGCAAGTAAGGCTGATCAAAAATATGTGGTATGTAATGGTGATGAAGGTGACCCGGGTGCATTTATGGACCGTTCCATTTTGGAAGGTAATCCATTTGCCGTAATCGAAGGTATGATGATTGCAGGTTATGCAATTGGTGCAACAGAAGGTTATTTCTATGTACGTGCAGAATATCCAATCGCGGTAAATCGTTTACGCAATGCAATTAAGCAGATGAACGAAATGGGTATTTTAGGTGAAAATATTATGGGCTCCGGATTTAGCTTCCAAGCACATATTCGTTTAGGTGCAGGGGCATTTGTATGTGGAGAAGAAACAGCATTGCTTAACTCTATCGAAGGTAAGAGAGGTATGCCTCGTCCACGTCCGCCATTCCCGGCAGTAAAAGGTTTATGGGATAAACCTACTATTGTAAATAACGTAGAAACACTTGCGTGTGTTCCATATATTTTACGTGAAGGTGCAGCTACATTTGCAGCTTGCGGTACGGAAAAATCCAAAGGTACAAAAGTATTCGCATTAGGCGGAAAGGTAAATAACGTTGGGCTTGTGGAAGTCCCAATGGGTACAACCTTAAGAGAACTTATTTATGATATTGGTGGCGGTATTCCAAATGGAAAAGCATTTAAGGCAATTCAGACAGGCGGTCCGTCCGGTGGATGTTTAACAGCAGAACACCTTGATGAGCCGATTGATTTTGATAACTTAGTTGCAAAAGGCTCTATGATGGGTTCCGGTGGAGCTATCGTTATGGACGAAGATAACTGTATGGTTGACGTAGCAAAATTCTATATGGAATTTATTTGCGATGAATCTTGCGGTAAATGTTCTCCATGCCGTATTGGTACAAAGAGAATGCTTGAGATTTTAACACGCATTACCGAAGGCAAGGGCACGATGCAGGATTTAGAAGAATTGGAAGAATTAGGAAGTGCAGTTCGAACCAATTCCCTATGTGCATTGGGACAGACTGCTGCAAACCCAATTATCTCTACATTGAACAATTTCAGAGATGAATACCTTGCTCATATCGTGGATAAGAAATGTCCGGCTAAGATTTGTAAGAAGTTAATGAGATATACAATTGTTCAGGATAAATGTTTTGGCTGCGGCATGTGTGCGAAAGCTTGTCCGGCAGAAGCAATTGAAAAGACCGATTATATTGCACCGGGTAAGAAGCTGCCTGCATTGCAGATTGACCCTGCAAAGTGTGTAAAATGCGGTGCTTGTATGGAACGTTGTAAATTCAAAGCAATTGAAAAGCAATAATTAGGAGGACAATCAAATGGCTAAAGTAAATATTAAAATTGAAGGTGTCTCCTATCAGGTTGAAGAAAATTTGACCATTTTAGAAGCTGCAAAGGCTTGCGGATACGAGATTCCATCGCTTTGTGCGTTTAATCACGGTGAATGTTCCAATGGTTCTTGCCGTGTATGTTTAGTAGAAGTAACTGGAGCAAGAGGTCTTGTGGCATCATGTGTATATCCGGTAAATGAAGGTATGGATATTCACATTTCCACACCGCGTGCAACAGAGGCACGTCGTGCATCCGTAGAACTGTTACTTTCCAATCACAACCAAAATTGTCAGCAATGTGACAAAAATGGTCAATGTGAGCTTTTGCATGTAGCATCTGTTACGGGAGCTCGTGAAAATCGCTATAAAGGAGTAAAGACACCGACTACTATAGATGAAATCACACCATCCATCGTGCGTGATACATCCAAATGTATTTTATGCGGACGTTGTGTGGCAAGATGCCAGAATGCACATGGATTAAGTATTCTTGGATTTGAAAACCGTGGATTTGCAACGGTTGTTGGACCGGCAGGAAACCGTTCTTTTGCAGATTCCCCATGTATCCTTTGCGGTCAATGCGTAAGTGTTTGTCCAACAGGTGCATTAATGGAAAAATCCGAAATTGGAAAAGTCGATGCCGCTATGAAAGCAGGAAAACATGTGGTAGTACAGACCGCACCGGCTGTACGTGCAGCACTTGGCGAAGAATTTGGCTTACCAATAGGCACACCGGTAACAGGAAAAATGGTTGCGGCATTAAAACGTCTTGGTTTTAACAAAGTATATGACACAAACTTTGCAGCAGACCTTACGATTATGGAAGAAGGAACGGAGCTTCTTGGAAGAATCAAAAATGGCGGCGTATTGCCAATGATTACCTCTTGTTCACCGGGATGGATTAACTATGCAGAATATAATTATGGTGATTTGTTAGACCATTTATCTTCCTGCAAGTCTCCACATCAGATGCAGGGTGCGATTATTAAATCTTACTATGCACAGAAAAATGGAATTGACCCGAAAGATATCTTTGTTGTATCTATCATGCCATGTACCGCTAAGAAAGATGAAAAAGAACGCAAGCAAATGCAGGTGGACGGAATCAAAGACGTAGATGCAGTACTCACCACACGTGAACTTGCACGTATGATTAAACGTGCCGGTATTCTGTTCAATCGTCTTCCAGATGAAGAATTTGACCAGGATTTGATGGGCGAATATACAGGTGCAGGCGTTATTTTTGGTGTGACCGGTGGTGTAATGGAAGCAGCACTTCGTACCGTATACTTTGTATTGACAGGGAAAGAGCATGAAGCAATTAAATTTGAAGAAGTGCGTGGCTTTGAAGGTATTCGTGAAGCATCGATTACTATCAATGAAATGACAGTAAATGTAGCGATTGCACACGGCATGAAAAATGCAAAAGTATTGCTTGATGATATTCGTGCAGGCAAATCCAAATATCACTTCATTGAAATTATGGGATGTCCGGGCGGATGTATCGCAGGTGGCGGACAGCCATATGTAAGACCTTGCTTCTTGCCAAATGAAAGTGATGATATTTTAGATACCTACAAAGAAAAGAGAGCAAAAGCGTTGTATACGGAAGATGAAAGACAGGTACTTCGCCAGTCTCATAAGAATGCTCAGGTACAGGCACTTTATGATGAATTTTTAGGTGAACCGAATTCGCATAAAGCACATGAATTGTTACATACAACATATTCTGCGAGAGTTGGGTTTAATTAAGTGTATAAAGTGTTATTGTACAGAGGTTAGCTTGCAACAAACAAACCGATGGTGTAGACGTATTTTCGTCAAAACCATCGGTTATTTTTTTATAGATATAGTGTCAAACGTTCTCCATATAAAATTTTTTACACTACCTTTTCTATAATGGTAAGCATTTCTCTAGGTGTTACAATATAAGGTTTAATTGGAAAGTGCTTGATATTTCCTGTAATTAAAAATGCGTCATTCGTTTTTCTTTGTTCCATAACAATTTCATAAAATACAGCATCTTTAGGGTCTGGTAATTTTATATCAAGTGTTTCTGCATCTACAAAAATTCCACGTTTTAGTAAACCATCTATAATGGTATCTATTTTATCTTTTTCAAAGTGAAATTTTGGGCGACTAAGTACAGCTCTATATTCTTTTAATATTTCCATATTAAGTAATGGAATAATATCTCCAACAAATGTATGTTCTAAGATATATCCGGGTACAGAGTTGTAACGAAGCATAGCAGAAACTAAGACATTTGTATCGATTACTGCATAATATTTCATTTAATAAACCTCTTTTCTGGTGGCACAAATCTCGGCATTGATTTCATCTAAAGTCATTTCCGAAATACCATTCATTTCAGCACTTCTACTTATTTCACGCATAGCGTTGATTGCTGCTTCAGCTTGATAAGTCTCTTTTTTTAAAGTCATTTTAAATGGAATTCCTTCTTCTTGTACGGAACGTGTAAGAAATATACGAATAGCACTAGGTAAATCTAATCCAAGTTTTTCATATAATTCTGTTGCTTCCATTTTTAATTTCTCATCTACACGTAATTGAATTAATGAACTTGCCATAAGTAATCCTCCTTTTGCAGATAAATATTTTTGTAATTCAATTGTAAACTATTGTATGTGTTTTTGCAATAAGTTATTTTTATATTCAGCTAAATGGTTACTTTAATAACAAAAATAATTCTATATTTTTTAAAAAAAAGATACACATTTTTTTAGAAGTGTCAGGTTGACCTCTGTATAGTAATTATAAAGTTGGAGGTTTCTGACTTTTATCCCCCTTTGTATTTACATTTAGAGAATTAGGCGGTAAAATATATCATAAAAAAGAATGAAAGAAATGACGGAAGAAGAATAAAACAAACCGGCAGAGTTGAGGAGAGGAGCAATATGAAATACATATATTTACATGGTTTAGGGCAAACACCAAATAGTTGGGATAGTGTTATCGAACTGTTAAATGCTACAGAGCATAGTATATGTCCTAATTTAGCGGAGTTTGTGCAAGGAAAAAATGTGACATATCATACTTTATATTCTGCTTTCAAAACGATGTGTGATACGATACAAGAACCATTGTGCTTGTGCGGATTGTCACTAGTCGGAGTATTGTCACTTCATTATGCTATAGAGTATCCTCAAAAAGTGAAAGCATTAGTTTTAATTGCAACACAATATAAAATGCCAAAAAATCTTCTAAAGTTTCAAAATTTCTTATTTCGATTTATGCCAAAATCCATGTTTGAACAAATGGGATTTGGAAAATCGGATTTTCTTCATCTTTGCAAGAGTATGATGAAATTGGATTTTAGCAAGTCCCTCTATAAGATTTCCTGCCCGGTACTTATTATTTGTGGAGAAAAAGATACTGCCAACAAAAATGCCTCATTAGAATTATCGGGTATTTTGGCAAATGGAAAATTGGAATTATTAGATGGTGTAGGGCATGAAGTAAATATCGAAGCACCAAAAAAGTTAGCGGAAGTGCTGGGAGAATTCATTGTGTAAGACGTTGAGCTATGTAATATCATAGCCAATGCAGTAGTGGTAGAAGCAAGAAGCTCCGACTTCTATAAGTCGGAGTAGTTCACAGAGAAGGATGTGGAGCATATTACTACCGTGGCAGCAGATAGTGTACTTGAACTGGCAGAGGGACGAAGTGATTTTGGTATGGCGGATGCAGATTTTGAAGCATTTGCAAGATATCATTTGGCAATTTGTGAAAAAAGAGAATTGTTAGCTTGTTCCAGTCATGTACTATATATTTGTAGAAAAAATAGAGTTGAAAGAAAATAACTTCGAAATGAAATGAAAAAATTTTCGAATAAGGAAATACACAAAAAACAGATTAGGAAAAATAAAATGACATATCAAACTATCGTAAATGAAATACGAGAAAAACAAATAGTTACATTAGAACAGTTAAAGTTGCTTCTTACTGAAAAAGAAGAAAAAAAAGTTGCGTATCTTTATGAACAAGCTAGAAATGTAGCAGATCAAGTTTATGGAAAACGCGTCTTTAAGCGTGGACTGATTGAATTTACTAATTATTGCAAAAATGATTGCTATTATTGCGGTATCCGAAGAAGCAATGTAAATGCACAACGGTATCGATTGGAAAAAGAGACGATACTAGACTGCTGCAAAAGAGGCTATGAATTAGGATTTCGTACTTTTGTGTTGCAAGGTGGCGAGGATGCGTATTTTACAGATGAGAGAATTTGCGAAATCGTAAGTGCAATTCGAAAGCGTTATTCTGATTGTGCAATTACCTTATCAATTGGCGAAAAAACAAAAGAAAGCTATCAAAAATATTTTGATGCAGGTGCGAATCGTTTTTTATTAAGGCATGAGACTGCAAATAAAGAGCATTATGAAAAGCTGCATCCAAAGGAATTATTATTAGACAATCGAAAACAATGCCTATGGGATTTGAAAGAAATCGGCTATCAGGTTGGCTGTGGTTTTATGGTAGGTTCCCCGTACCAAAGTATGCAAACAATATATGAAGATTTGTGCTTTATCAAAGAATTACAGCCTCATATGGTAGGCATTGGACCATTTATTCCACAAAAAGATACGCCATTTGCAAAAGAATATGTAGGAACATTGGAAATGACGTTGAAGTTGCTGGCAATTATCCGTCTGATACATCCGCATGTACTTCTTCCGGCAACAACCGCACTTGGCACGATCCATGAAAAAGGCAGAGAATTAGGAATTTTGGCAGGTGCAAATGTCGTGATGCCGAATTTATCTCCGATTGATGTAAGAGAAAAATACAAATTATATGATAATAAAATATGTATGGGAGACGAAGCCGCAGAAGGAGATGCCAATTTAAGAGAGCGTATGAAGCAAATCGGATATGAATTGGTGACAGACCGTGGCGATTATCAATAATATAATTCCTTTAAGGTAATCAAATTGATTAGAAACCAATCGAAGTTGGTGTAAACGATAAAGCAGCTTATATGTTGTGATAAACTGCCCTGTCGTTTGCACCAATTTCGATTTTTCTATAGTGAACAAAGTCG
>CALAST010000005.1 GCA_937889225.1 uncultured Lachnobacterium sp.
AAGCAGTTGGCGGACGTTGGAAAATGACAACACCAATGCCGGAAGCAGTAAAAAATATCGTTGTAATGAACGTAAACGAAGTAGAAAAAGTGGCTGCTGAAGTAGATTTCGTATTTTCCGCAGTTGACATGACAAAAGAAGAAATCAAAAAAATCGAAGAAGAATATGCAAAAACAGAAACTCCTGTAGTCTCTAACAATAGTGCTCACAGATGGACACCGGACGTTCCAATGGTAGTGCCGGAAATTAACCCGGAACATATGAATGTTATCGAATACCAGAAAAAACGTCTTGGAACAACAAGAGGTTTCGTAGCGGTAAAACCAAACTGCTCTATCCAAAGCTATGCTCCTGTTTTGACAGCATGGAAAGAATTTGAACCATATGAGGTAGTTGCAACTACATATCAGGCAATTTCCGGTGCAGGAAAGACTTTCAATGAATGGCCGGAAATGGTTGGAAATATCATTCCATACATTGGCGGAGAAGAAGAAAAATCAGAAAAAGAACCGCTTCGTATCTGGGGACATATTGATGAAGAAAAAGGCGAAATCGTACCTGCAACATCACCGGTGATTACTTGTCAATGTATCCGTGTGCCGGTATTGAATGGTCATACAGCAGCAGTATTTGTAAAATTCAAAAAACAGCCAACAAAAGAACAGCTTGTAGAAGCATTAAAGAACTTCAAAGGTGTTCCACAGGAACTTGAACTTCCAAGTGCTCCAAAGCAGTTCATTCAGTATTTAGAAGAAGACAACAGACCACAGGTTGCGTTGGATGTAGATTATGAAAAAGGTATGGGCGTTTCCGTAGGTCGTATCAGAGAAGATTCTGTATATGATTGGAAATTTGTCGGCTTATCTCATAATACAGTTCGTGGTGCAGCAGGTGGTGCAGTACTTTGTGCGGAATTATTAAAAGCACAGGGATACATTACAAAGAAATAAGAAAGATAACTGAGAAATGAAAAACGAACTGACCTCTGTAAGTTAGAACGAAAAACTAGCGTATGAGAGGTCAGTTTTTTCATAGAGAAGTCAGTTTAGATGTAATACAGAAAATGAAATGAGCATATATGTAAAATTACGTATATTGAACGCAGATTGCGTTCACAAAAAAGTAGCGAAGGCGGATTTCAAGGTTACTGTTCACAGGTGACCAGTAACGAGTAAAAATCCATGCAAAATTTGCTTCGCAAATGGATTTTTACTTGCAAAATTCACATTTTTATACGTACTTAGCAGTAAATGCTAAGTACTGTGTGTATAGTAACATTTCAAGTATCCGCTTTACATGAAAATTAGGAGAGATATGGGAAAATCATTGATTATAACAGAAAAACCGTCTGTAGCACAGGAGTTTGCCAAAGTGCTTCATGTCAGCGGACGAAAAGACGGATATATTGAAAATGCGGAGTATGTCATTACCTGGTGCGTAGGACATCTTGTCGGATTAGTATATCCGGAAAGTTATGATGAAAAGTATAAAAAATGGCGATTAGAAGATTTGCCATTTTTGCCGGAGAACTATAAATATGGCGTTATTCAAGATGTCAAAAAACAATATGACATTGTACATGAAATGCTGATGCGAAAAGACATTGACCGTGTATATTGGGCAGGCGATGCCGGAAAAGAAGGGCAGACTATCGAAGAAAATATCCGAAATTTTGGCGGGGTAAGAGCCGGAATGGAAGAACTTCGTGTATGGATTGATTCACAAACGGAAGAAGAAATCTTGCGAGGTATTCGCGAAGCAAAGCCTATGAGTGATTATGCAAATTTAGGTAATTCGGGCATTATGCGAACGATAGAAGATTATGCGATGGGTATTAATTTTTCACGTGTCATGTCTGTAAAATATGGAAATTTGCTCAATGATGCAGCAGGCACGAAAAGTTATACAGCGATTGCAGTTGGTCGTGTTATGACTTGTGTGCTTGGCATGGTTGTGAATCGTGAGCGTGAAATTCGAAATTTTGAGGAAACGCCATTTTATCGGGTTGTTGGGAAGTTTGCACAGCTAAAAACAGAAGATGCAGCCAATAGTTTAACAATAGAACAAGCAAAGGGAGTAACAGTAGGAGATTCTTTGGACTGCTCCGTTTATGCAGAGTGGAAAGCAGTTGCAGGCTCGAAATATTTTGAGTCCCCTCTTTTATATAAAGAAAATGGCTTCAAAGAAGAAAAGGATGCCCAAGCACTCATTGATTTTTGTAATGGAAAAGAAGCAAAAGTAAAAGCATTGGAGAAATTCATTACCAAAAAGAAAGCTCCTCTTTTATTTAACTTAGCAGAGCTTCAGGCAGAGTGTGCAAAGCGTTTTAAAATCAGTCCGGATGAAACACTCCAGGTGGCACAGGATTTATATGAAAAGAAACTGACCACATATCCAAGAACGGATGCAAGAGTGCTTTCTACAGCTGTAGCAAAGGAAATTTATAAAAATATCAGCCGGTTGAAAGGATACGAGCTAATGCAAGGTTATGCAGAGCATATTTTAGAAACAAAATCGTATGCTTCCATAGCAAAAACACAGTATGTGGATGATAGCAAAGTAACCGACCACTATGCGATTATTCCGACAGGGCAATTATCCGAACTTAAAAATTTAAATTCTTTGCAAAAAAATGTTTTTGAATTGATTTGCCGTCGTTTTTTAAGTATTTTTTATCCGCCAGCGGAATATGAAAACGTGAAACTTACAATTGGCGTAGAACGTGAGAGCTTTTTTGCTTCTGCGAAAGCATTGAAAAAGCCGGGATATTTAGAAGTTGCAGGAATACCAAAAAAACGTGAGGTTATCGAGAAAGATAAAGTTGCAAGCAATCAAGACGTAAATGTAAACAATCAAGATAATACAGATGCGGCAGAAAACGATGAAAACGATGCACAAGACCCGCAAATATTGCTGCATCTTGCGGACAAACTTTCAGTAGGCGAACAAATGGGCGTAGAGGGGTATAGCATTCGTCATGGAAAAACATCACCGCCAAAACGCTATACATCGGGTTCTATGGTGCTTGCCATGGAAAATGCAGGGCAGCTCATTGAGGAAGAAGAACTTCGCGAGCAAATCAAAGGTTCAGGAATCGGAACGTCTGCAACGAGGGCAGAAATTATTAAAAAACTTGTCCGGATTGGTTATTTAAATCTGAATCAAAAGACACAAGTATTAACACCGCAAAATTTGGGTGAAATGATATTCGAAGTCGTAAATCTGACCGTGCCGGCACTTTTGAATCCAAAGATGACTGCATCATGGGAAAAGGGTTTAGATGGCATTACAAAAGGAACAGTAGAGTTCGAAGAATATCGCCATAAGTTAGAAGATTATATTCGAAAAGAAACCCAAAAAATGATAGAACAGGACATTCGCACAATTTTAGCAGACCGTATTAGTGAATTTGCAGGAAAAAATGCAAGAGCTGCTGCGGCACGAAGGAAAATTGGCATCAAATGCCCAATTTGTGAGGGTGAAATAGTAACAACGCCATTTGGTTATGGATGTTCTAATTATAAAGCAGATAAATCAGGTTGTCATTTCACGATTGGTGAAATTGCAGGAATCATGCTGAAAGAAGAACAGGTAAAAGAACTGTTAGAACATGGTCATACGCAAACGATTCGCGGTTTTAAGTCAAAAGCCAATAAGAAATTTGATGCGATATTAAAATTAAATAAAACAGAAGATGGAAAAATAACGATTGGATTTGATTTTTCAGACGTAGAACCGCAGATATTACCGGATGTAGTCTGTCCGATGTGTGGAGGACAGATAATAAAAAAATCATTTGGCTATGGCTGTGCCAACTACAATCAGGCAGACGAAACCAGCTGTCGATTTGCCATTGGCACAATCGCAGGTAAAACATTAAGTGCTTCTGCGGTAAAACAGCTTTTAACCGAAAAGAAAACAAATACCATTCGTGGTTTTAAATCGAAAACCGGCAAAAAGTTTGATGCATGTCTGATTTTAACAGAGGATGAAAATAAAAAACCAGTTGTAAAATTCGATTTTGAGCATGTCGAAGCAAAGAAAGTAAAAGATGTTTGCTGCCCACTTTGCAAAGGGGATATCATTGTAACACCATTTGGGTATGGTTGTTCCAACTACTCTAAAGAAAATCCGGATAGTTGTCGTTTTATGATAGGCAAAATTGCAAGCGTGAAATTAAAAGAAGCACAGGTAAAAGAACTTTTGACAAAGGGAAAAACAGGAGTGATAGAAGGATTTGTGGCAAAAACAGGTATGAAATTTGATGCTTCATTGAAACTTACCGAAGATGGAAATATTACCTTTGATTTTCCGGAAAAACCAAAACCGAAAGAAAGTAACATAGAATGTCCGAAATGCCATAAAAAGATGTTAAAAGGGCAATGGCAGTATGAATGTGAATGTGGTTTCAAATTGTGGCATACCGTAGCGAAAGTGCCGTTGTCGGAGGAAGTTATAACAGAACTACTTACAAATGGAAGAACAAAAGAAAAAGTAACAGGATTTACTTCAAAAGCAGGCAATGCATTTGATGCATATTTGAAGTATGAAGAAGATACCATAAAATTTGATTTTTAAAATTATTGGTAATTGTGATTCAGAAAAATTTTTATCGCCTGTACATAAAAAAACAAAAGATTTTATGTACAGGCAATTATTTTTTCCATCAAATCTTACGAATTTTATCAAGTGAAATCTATGAAATTAGTAGAATACGATATTGACAAAAGTGGTAAAAAAGCGGTAAATTTGTATCGGATATTAGAAGACTTTAATTCTTATTTTTATATAGCATAAGAGTTCTGTTAATATCATATAAGTTCTATGAAAAATTCAAAGCTAACTTATTTGTGTACAAAAATATTAGTTTTGGATGATTACAAATTTTATTATGAAATTAAGAAAGGCAATTATTTATGGAAAATGCAAAAATTTGTAACAATTACAATTTAGATGAAACCATCGCAAAAGAGTATTTAGCACAGTTTACGTATCCTTGGGAAGCGTTAAAAGGCATTAGTGATTATATTAAAGAATTAGGTCCAACATTAGATAAAGAAATTTTTGAAGAAAAAGGCGAAAATATATGGATTGCAAAATCAGCTAAGGTAGCACCAACCGCATGTTTAAACGGACCGCTTATTATTGACGAAGATGCAGAAATCCGTCATTGTGCATTCATTCGTGGTAGTGCAATTATCGGAAAAGGTTCTGTAGTAGGAAATTCTACAGAAATCAAAAATGATATTATTTTTAACGGTGTACAAGTACCACATTATAACTATGTCGGTGATTCCATTTTAGGTTATAAATCCCATATGGGTGCAGGTTCTATTACATCAAATGTAAAATCCGATAAATCACTTGTTGTAGTAAAAGATGTGTATGACACAAAAGAAGAAATTGCTACAGGTTTAAAGAAATTTGGTGCAATGCTTGGTGATTATGTGGAAGTTGGTTGCAATTCCGTATTAAATCCGGGTACAGTAATCGGAAAAAACAGCAATATTTACCCTGTTTCCATGGTACGTGGCGTGATTCCGGCAAATTCTATTTATAAAAATAAGAATGAAGTAGTATTGAAAAACTGCTAAGAGAATAGGGAATTGTATTTAGTGTGATTAGCAAAATGACCAATGTAGGCAGATTAAATTGGAACAATATCCAAATTTGACAAATTTTTGACAAATTGCATGTTTGGACTGGACTTATAGTCAAAAATGTGCGAAAATATTGTTAGTATGTTAAATTACTAACAAAGTAATGACAAATATACAATAGCGTAATGCGAAAGGAGTCTTATAATGATTTACACAAAGGAAGTTGAAAACATGTGTCCTGTTGCTAAGGGCGCAAAACACGAACCAGCTCCTATTCCACAGGAAGGAAAATGGG
>CALAST010000006.1 GCA_937889225.1 uncultured Lachnobacterium sp.
CGAACATTTATGAAATGCGTAAGACACATGGCATTTTCCCAGTCTATAAAATGATTGATACCTGTGCATCGGAATTTGAAAGCTATGTTCCTTATTTTTATTCTACTTATGAGGATGAAAATGAATCGATCGTGGAAGACAGGAAGAAAATCATTGTATTGGGTTCCGGTCCCATTCGTATCGGTCAGGGCGTGGAGTTTGATTATTCCACGGTACATGCAGTGAAAACCATTAAAGAAGCCGGATATGAGGCGATCATCATCAATAATAATCCGGAAACTGTGTCTACGGATTATACCACATCCGACAAGCTGTATTTTGAGCCTCTTTGCGTAGAAGATGTTATGAATGTGATCGAAATGGAGAAGCCGGATGGAATTATTGCATCACTTGGCGGTCAAACTGCAATCAACCTGGCAAATCTACTGCAGGAACGTGGGGTGAATCTGATTGGCACGGACTGTGCTGCAATCGAAAAAGCAGAAAACAGAGATGCTTTTGAAAAGCTGTTGTCAGAGCTTTCTATCCCACAGCCGAAAGGACAGGCTGTAACGAATATAGAAGATGGCGTAAAAGCGGCAGAAGAGATCGGTTATCCGGTGCTGGTACGTCCAAGCTTTGTACTTGGCGGAAGAGCCATGCAGATCGTGGCAAAGGAAGAACACCTGCGGCACTATCTGAAAACTGCGGTAGAGATTGATGAAGATAAACCGGTATTGGTAGACAAATACATCTGTGGGAAAGAAGTCGAAATTGATGCCATTTGTGACGGTACGGACGTATTTGTTCCGGGAATCATGGAGTTGGTAGAAAGGACAGGGGTTCATTCCGGCGATTCCATCAGTGTATATCCGACGTTTAGCATTTCAGATAAGGTAAAGGCTACGATTTTGGACTATGCGAAAAAACTAGGTATTGGCATTGGCATTGTGGGACTGTTTAATATCCAGTTTATCGTGGACAGACAGGAGAATGTATCTATCATTGAGGTAAATCCGCGTTCTTCAAGAACAGTTCCATTTTTGTCAAAAGCAACCGGATATCCATTGGCTGATATTGCAACGAAAGTCATTCTTGGAAAGAGCCTGAAGGAGCAGGGGATTACTGTGAGCTATCCCGAAGAAAAGAAGAGGTGGTATGTGAAAGTGCCTGCATTTTCCTTTGCAAAGCTAAGTGGTATGGATGCTTACCTGTCACCCGAAATGAAATCAACGGGAGAAGCAATCGGATATGATAAGAAGCTTCACAGGGCAATGTATAAAGCCATGATTGCTTCCGGTATTCGTGTGCAGAATTATGGAACAGTCATTGTGACGCTTGCAGATGAGGATAAAGACGAAGCCCTTCCGCTTATCAGACGCTTTTATGATATGGGCTTTAATATAGAAGCAACCTCTCTTACGGGAGAGCATTTGAAACAGCATGGAATCCGTACCCGTATACTGGGGAAACCATCGGAAGGAAGCAGTGAGATACTGGATGCGATCCGTGCAGGATACGTCAGCTATGTCATCAATACCCGTGCAATTCTTTCCGGTGTTCATTATGAAGATGGTGTTGCAATCCGAAGTGCGGCAACGCAGAATAATATAACCATGCTGACTTCTCTGGATACGGTAAAGGTACTTTTAGATGTGCTGGAGGAAGTGACCATTGGTGTATCTACGATAGATGCTGAATGAAAGGATTGCCTGAAAAAAATGTGCAAGGAAAATGTCAGCGTTTGCATGGCAAGCTATAATGAGGCATTGTATATATGGGAGTATCTATCAAGGGTATTAGATACTGAATCATACAGGGAGGAGAATAAAATGATCAGACCAAATATGCATTACAGCGAATTAAAAGATTCCTATCTTTTTTACAATATTGCTCAGAAAACAAAGGCTTATGTAGAACAGCATCCGCAAGCAAAGCTTTTAAGAATGGGTATTGGAGATGTTTCACTGCCATTATGTGATGCCGTAATCAAGGCATTGCATGAGGCTGTGGATGATCAGGCTTCAAAAGAAAGTTTTCATGGATATATGCCTGAGTGCGGAGCCCCGTTTTTGAGGGAGACCATTGCGAAGTATTATGAAAATAGAGGCGTTTCTTTGTCCGCAGACGAGGTGTTCGTTTCAAGTGGAGCAAGCGATGAGCTTGGGGATATTTTAGACTTGTTTGAACGTTCCGGTTCTGCATTGGTAATTGAGCCGGCTTATCCGGCGTATGTGGATGCGAATGTGATGGCAGGAAGGAAGATTGTACATCTGGCTTCCGGGGAAGAAAACAGCTTTTTGCCTGAGCCGAGCGAAGAAATAAAAGCAGACCTACTCTATATATGCTCACCAAACAATCCTACCGGAGCTGTTTTTTCACGTAATCAGCTTCAGGCATGGGTAGATTTTGCAAATGAGAACGGTTCCGTGATTCTCTTTGATGCGGCATATGAGGCTTTTATTGAGGATGAAACTCTTCCGCATAGTATTTTTGAACTGGATGGAGCAAAAACATGTGCGATTGAAATCTGCTCGCTGTCAAAGACTGCCGGTTTTACGGGAACCAGACTTGGATATACGGTAATACCAAAAGCGTTAGAACGCAATGGAATGAACTTGAATAAAATGTGGGTGCGCAATCGTACAACAAAGACAAATGGTGTGTCTTACATTATTCAGAAAGGTGGGGCAGCAGTTTTTACGGAGGAAGGACAGAAACAGATTCACGAAAACATTCGGATATATAAGAAAAATGCGAAGGTTCTAATGGAAGCCTTTGACAAACTTGGAATCTGGTATTGCGGCGGAAAGAATGCTCCATATATCTGGATGAAGTGTCCAAACGGAATGGGAAGCTGGGAGTTTTTTGATTATCTGTTACATGAAATTCAGGTTGTGGGAACACCGGGAGAAGGGTTTGGAGCCTGTGGAGAAGGCTATTTCCGGTTTTCAACTTTTGGCTCACCGGAAGATACAAAAGAAGCGGCAGAAAGGCTTGTAAAGCTGCTTTCAAAATGAGAAAAGAGGTGCAGGATATGTTCGATGCAGGAAAGGTAACAAAGGACTGTATTGACTGGATCAGAGATTTTTTTGAACAGAACGGACAGGACTGTAATGCAGTTGTAGGAATTTCCGGTGGAAAAGATAGTTCTGTTGTAGCCGCTTTATGTGTGGAAGCACTGGGAATAATCTTCCAGCCAGAGTGCGTATGACAACATTGTATGCAGTATCACAAAGCATGAATGGCAGGGTGGCAAATACCTGTAATTTGTCCGAGGACTGGGTTGGATATGCAACCCGCTATGGTGATGGTGCTGGTGATTTCAGCCCACTGTGTAATCTGACTGTTACAGAGGTTAAGAAGATTGGAATGGAGTTGGGACTGCCTGCAGAACTGGTTGAAAAGACTCCTATTGATGGACTTTGCGGGAAAACAGATGAGGAAAATCTGGGGTTTACCTATGCAGAGCTGGATGAGTATATAAGACATGGCGTTATAAAGAATATGGAAACAAAGGCACGGATAGATTCGCTGCATCATAGAAATCAGTTTAAAATTGAGCCGATGCCAGGATTTGTATATAAATAACTGAATATTAACAGCGTTCTGAAGAAAACGGGTGATGAC
This sequence comes from uncultured Lachnobacterium sp., assembly GCA_937889225.1. Lineage (GTDB taxonomy): Bacteria > Bacillota > Clostridia > Lachnospirales > Lachnospiraceae > Roseburia. The sequence goes on from CALAST010000006.1 coordinate 3,610, forward strand.
TGATAGTTGCCATCCGGTTTCTGGTTTTTAGGGAAAAGTCAAAATCTAACCTGAACGTGGTTATAAAATGATGTTGATTGGGTTGTTTTCTGGTCTGTAAGAAAGGTCTGTCCATTGCTATGATTTATTTTGGAAAAGAAGTGCAAATCGTGGAAAACGACAGAAAAAATATAAATATACTGCAAGATTGGAGCAGAGATTGCAGGAACTTCAGAGCAGACAGGAAATATAGGAGGAGAATAACCAACAGATAGAAAAGAATATCAGTCAGTTAAAATGTTATACCGATCAGATGGAACTTACGGAAGAAATAAAGTATAAGTGCTAAGTAAGAGGATTTGTTTATATTGAGAGATTGATAAAAAAGAAAAAAGAATCCTAAGTTTAAAGATAAAAAAATCCGAAAATTGACCGATAATATATTGTATAAATCTTTTTTTTGATTTAAAATGATAGATAATAAAGTATCATAAAAAGGCTTTGCCATGAGCCGTGTCTGTTGGTGGGATATGGGAGTATATAAAGTGAATGCTTGCAAGAAGGGGGAAAATTTATGAAGATAGATAAAATAAATAATGACACATCCATAAGAATAGAAGAAAAAAATATTCGTGAGATAAATGCGAATTACCAAACGGAAAGCAAGGCAAAAGAAGCACTTTCATCAGAAAAGCACACAGAGAAAACTGATGCAATTGAAGTACGTAAAAAACAGGCACAAAAAGATGCTATGAAAATTGCACATGATACTTGGGAGGTAGGGCGTGTTATTGAACATGAGCCAAAAGTGAAAAATAACGTTTCTTCTGTAAAACGAGAAAAAATAGAAAATATTCAAGTATCATTTGAGTCTGAGCAGAAGAATATGCAAGCTGCACCAAAAAATCAAAAGGAACAGCTGCAAATGGAACCTGAAGCAGAAAAAGAAGATGCAAAAACCATAACGGAAAAAGACAAACAGCAAATCAGACTGGATGTAGAGACCGAGAGACCGGAAATTGCACGAAAGGCGAAGGAGACATCACAAACCAGAGTGGCAGAAGAAACTATGCCAATTAAAACCAATACAGAGCAGCAAACGCAGCAAGTTGAACTCGAAACAGAAAATCAGGATACAAAGATTTCTGCTGTATTAGAAACAGAAACAAAGAAACAAGAGTCACAAACGTCATCTTCATCAGAAGCAAAAGAGAACTTCCAAACAGAAGAAAAAGGTGCTCAGGAAGAAAAAAGCTATTTTGAGCAGGTGAAGGAAGAACAGGCACAGAAAGAAGAAAAAAGTGCCAAGCTTAGAGAAGAAGAATTAAGAAAACAGGAACAAAAAGAAATCGAGCAAAAAGAAGTCTTACAGAAAGAAATCGCAGAAGAAGAACTGGAAAAAGAAATTAAAAAAGAAGAACAGCAGCAAATTGAAGAAAAAGAACAGGAAGAAGAACAGACTCGCAAGGAAGAACTTCGAGCAGAAATGATGGAAGATATGTCTAAGACATTAGAGAAGGTAGCTGTCATGGATGGCATACAAAATGGTGTGTATGACAAGGTCGAGGATTTGCTGGATGAACGAGTTCTTCTGGAAGAAGATGTAAAAGGTATTATTATTGATGAAAATATTTAGGTTAAGTAAAAATCCATTTGCGAAGCAAATTTTACATGGATTTTTACATATTACTGGTCATGTTGGACAGTAATATATTTAGTTTTCTTGACAAAAGAATTGTTTTTGCATAGAATAAACTATAGCTTTGTAAATATGTCAAAGGCTTAGAACGGAAAGAGTAGGAAATAGAATAAGACAAAAGAGAGAAGCTGTCACCGGCTGAAAACAGCTTTGGTCTTTGTTTTTCGAAAGTGCATCCGGGAGCTGATTTGGTGAGCGTTAGTTAGCCGAATACGTTTGCACACGTTACGTGTATCAAGGAAGTATGGATTTTAACCGAATCAAGAACGTCCCCCCCCCATTTCAAGTTTGTGAAGCACTAAGTGGTGGGTAGTTCTTTACAATCTATACTTTAAATTAGAGTGGAACCACGGATTACTTCGTCTCTTAATTACGATGAAGTAATCCTTTTTTTATCAGAATAAGAAAGTTTCATTAAAAAAATAAAGCAAAATAAAAGGAGATTCTTTGCTATGGGATTTATCAAAAACATCAAAGAAGAAATCAATATTATTCGAGAGAGAGACCCGGCGATTCACTCCAACTGGGAAGTTCTGTTATACCCAAGTTTTAAAGCAGTTATGATGTACCGACAAGCACACAAACTATATGAAAATGGACATTTCTTTTTGGCAAGATGGTTGTCACAAAAAGCAGTTCGAAAAACCGGAATTGAGATTCATCCGGGTGCAAAAATCGGAAAAGGACTGTTTATTGACCATGGTTCCGGTGTTATTATAGGGGAAACAACCATTATTGGTGATAACTGTACCTTGTATCAGGGCGTAACGCTTGGTGGTACAGGAAAAGAGCAGGGGAAACGTCATCCGACTCTTGGCAACAATGTTATGGTAAGTGCCGGAGCAAAAGTGTTAGGTTCTTTTACAATTGGTGATAATAGTAAAATCGGTGCAGGAAGCGTTGTTTTAGAGGCAGTTCCGCCAAACTCTACAGTAGTCGGTATTCCGGGCAGAGTCGTAAAAAGAAATAAACAGACACTCCCACAAGAAGAATTAGACCACGGAAATCTGCCGAACCCTGTTCAGGATGACATTACCTGCATGGAATTAAATGAGGTAGAATTAGGGAAACGTGTAGATATGTTAGAAAAAGAAATTGAGCAATTGAAGATGTTGCTTAGTTATCAGACAGCAAAATAAATTCACTTGATATAAAAAGGGTTGCAATTATGATAGTTTTATGTGAGGATTTATTATTTTGATAAAACAAGCATGGATTATCATGACCGCAACCATAATTTGAAAGGAGAAAACACTAATGGAAAATAAATTTCGTTTTTACAACACATTAACAAGAAATATTGATACAGTCATTCCAAATGAAGAAGGCAAAATTGCGATGTACACTTGCGGACCAACGGTATATCATTTTGCACATATCGGGAATTTAAGAAGTTACATTATGGAAGATGTTTTGGAAAAATCACTTCGTTACATCGGCTATGATGTAAAACGCGTTATGAATATCACAGACGTAGGACATCTTGCAAGCGATGCCGATACAGGCGAAGATAAGATGTTAAGCGGTGCAAAAAGAGAAAATAAGACAGTTATGGAAATCGCACAATTTTATACAGATGCATTTTTCTCTGACTGTGAAAAATTAAATATCAAACGTCCGGATGTCGTAGAGCCGGCAACCAACTGTATTCCGGAATTTATTCATATGGTAGAAGTGCTTTTGGAAAAAGGCTATGCATATGAAGCAGGCGGAAATGTATATTTTGATACAAGCAAATTGGAGGAATATTATGTATTTTCTTCCGCAGTAGAAAAAGAACAGCTTCAGGTAGGAGTACGTGATGACGTAGAAGAAGATACTAATAAGAAAAACAAAAATGACTTCGTACTTTGGTTTACAAAATCTAAATTTGAAGACCAGGCATTGAAATGGGAAAGTCCTTGGGGCGTTGGTTATCCGGGATGGCATATTGAATGTTCCTGCATTAGCATGAAGCATTTAGGCGAATATATGGATATTCATTGTGGTGGTGTTGACAATATTTTCCCACATCATACAAATGAAATTGCACAGTCTGAAAGCTATACCGGACATAAATGGTGCAACCATTGGTTCCATGTTAACCACTTAAATGATAAATCCGGTAAGATGAGCAAGTCAAAAGGAGATTTCCTTACCGTTTCCTTATTAGAAAAGAAAGGTTACAACCCACTTGCGTACAGAATGTTCTGTTTACAGTCTCATTACCGCAAACCATTGGAATTTTCCTATGAAGTATTGGATAATGTGGTTGCTGCATACAATAAACTTGCAAAGCGTGTTGCAGAATTAAAAGAAGATGGCGAAGTAAATAATGCTATATTTGATGAATTTAAATGTAAATTCCAAGATGCACTTTGCAACGATTTAAATACTTCCATGGCAATTACTGTTATTTACGACTTATTAAAAGCTGATGTAAATGACAAAACAAAACTGGAATTAATCAAAGATTTTGATTATGTATTATCATTAAAACTGTTAGAAGCAGGAAAAGCGATGGCAGAAGAAGCAAACAGCGGTGTAGATGCCGAATTGGAAAGCTTTATTTTAGCAAAAATCGAAGAACGTGCGAAAGCAAAGAAAGCAAAAGATTTTGCAACAGCAGATGCGATTCGTGCAGAACTTTTAGAAAAAGGCGTTGCTATCAAAGACACAAGAGAAGGCGTGAAATGGGAGCTGATTTAATGGAAATGAAAATTGATTCCTATATCAAAGCACAATTTGATATCAAAGAGGTGGATATTCGAACATATTCGCCTCTTACACTAGCATATATTGGAGACGGCATTTTTGATTTGGTTATTCGTTCGATTATTGTAGGAAAAGGGAATACGAAAGCCAGTCAACTGCACTATCAGACCAGCCATATCGTAAAAGCGGAAACGCAGTCAAAAATCATTGAAGCATTAGAAACAGAGCTTACGGAAGAAGAAGCGGATGTTTACCGTCGCGGGCGAAATGCAAAATCTCCAACCATGGCAAAAAATGCGACCATGGCAGACTATCGTAAAGCGACAGGATTTGAGGCATTGATGGGATATTTATATTTAAAGGATGAATTTCCAAGAGTGGTAGAATTGACAAAGTTAGGGCTTGAAAAAGCAGATATATTGATTTGACCGAAAAAGCATGCGATAAACAATAAGTTTATAAAATTTGCGAGAAAATTATTGCTAAATTATAGATAAATTTCAATTTGTCACAAATACTTTTAAAATAATGCACTATAAATAATAATTGCTTTAATTTTGGAGGAAAAATGGGATACGAAGAAAACAAAATCGAAGGGCGAAATGCCGTATTAGAAGCATTCCGTTCCGGAAAAACGATTGATAAATTATTTGTTTTAGATGGTTGTCAGGATGGACCGGTAAAATCCATCACAAGAGAAGCCAAAAAGCATGATACCATCATCAATTATGTGGCAAAAGAGCGTCTTGACCAGCTTTCTGAAACAGGAAAGCATCAAGGTGTCATTGCAATCTCTGCTGCATATGATTATGCAGAAGTAAAAGACATTTTAAAGAAAGCAGAAGAAAAGGGCGAACCGCCATTTATTATTATTTTAGATGGAATTGAAGACCCACACAATTTAGGTGCAATTATCCGTACCGCAAATCAGGCAGGTGCACATGGAATTATCATTCCAAAACGCAGAGCAGTAGGTCTTACACCAACTGTAGCCAGAACTTCTGCAGGAGCAATCAACTATACACCGGTTGCGAAAGTAACCAATATTACACAAACGATTAAAGACTTAAAAGAAAAAGGCATGTGGTTTGTCTGTGCCGATATGGATGGGACAACGATGTATGACTTAAATCTGACAGGCTCTATCGGTCTTGTGATTGGAAATGAGGGCGAGGGTGTCAGCAAGCTCGTAAAAGAAAACTGTGATATGATTGCATCCATTCCGATGAAAGGGGATATTGATTCCTTAAATGCATCTGTAGCAACAGGCGTATTGGCATATGAGATTGTAAGACAAAGATTGACAAAATCATAAGCCAAGTGGATATTTACTTTGTTATTTGTTTATAAATATAGAACGTGTAATTTTACTTTAAATGTGTAGAATAAAGGGAAAATAATAGGAAATCTAGTAGCTATCCGCTTGACTCTAAAAATGTTATTGATTTGTAGTATTTATAGCAATAGTTAATTGGGGTTAGCTTATGTAAGATATAATTTACAAGTATGTGCAATTTGAAACGGGAGAACATATGAATTATAAAAACTACACGGATGAGGAGCTAATCACCCTGCTTCGTGAAGGGGATACGCTTATTGCAGATTATATTATGGAAAAATATAAACCGCTTGTACGAAAAAAGACAAATGCCATGTATTTAATCGGAGGAGAAAACGAAGATTTAATACAAGAGGGAATGATAGGGTTATTTAAAGCAATGAGGGATTTTGACTCAAAAAAAGCACCGAATTTTTTTGCATTTGCAGAACTTTGCATTAATCGGCAACTTTATTCTGCACTAGAAGCATCCAATCGAAAAAAACATATACCGTTAAATACATATGTTTCTATTTCAGGTAGCGATAGTCCACAGGAGGTTGCGTTGGAGGAAGTGCTGTTAGGCAGTTTTGAAAGCCCTGAAGAAATGCTGATTGAGAAAGAAGCAGGACGGGAATTCGAAATACGCTTAAAGAAAAAACTAAGTTCCATGGAGAAAAAAGTGTTATACTTATACTTAGAAGGGCATAGTTATACACAGATAGCACAACTAATGGGAAAGACACCAAAATCCATAGACAATTGCTTGCAAAGAATTCGAAGCAAAGTAAAAGCATTAAAGCCGGAAGAAAAGTAAAACAGGTATGGAAGCATAAAGAGAGGTGAGCACGCGTGGAATTTTTTAAGGATGAAAAAAACAGCATAAGATGCATTATTAGAGAAGATGAGATTGAAGCATTGGGATATACGATTGATGAAATTATCAGTAACGGTATTCGCACACAAGAATTTATGAATGAAATTTTTGATATGGCGGAAGAAGAACTGGGAATGAAATTTGAAAAGGGAAGGAAAGCCGTACGTGCCGATGTTTTGCCGGACCATACGCTTTCATTGACTTTTTCAGAACATCCGATAAGTCCGGATGAAATGATGGGACATATTAAGGATATTATTAGCGGACTTCTGCAATCCCTTCCTAAAAATGGAAAAAAATCAGAAGCAGCAAATAAGATAAATGACATAAAGGATTCACTTCAAAGTGATGCAAAAGTCATTGTATTATTCTTATTTGAAAGTTTGGATATTCTTATCCGATTTGCAAAGATGCTGCAATTGGAATATATTGGGCATAACTGCTTATATAAGTTCGAAGATGCTTATTTTTTAATGATGGATTTGACAGATATGGAAGAAGCAGAAGTAAAACGTTTATCTTCGATAGCAGATGAGTATGTAACAGATATTTTTGCAGGAGCAGAAAAGAGAGCCTTTATTTGGGAGCACGGAAAAGTTGTTTTAAAGGAAAAGGCAATTGAACAATTGAAAGCATTATAAAATGGAAGGAATAAACGGTGGGGCTATCGAGAAAAAATATATACTATTTCCCGACAGCTCTACTATTTTATATACTTTAATAAGTGCTTGTTACAAGTGCTTTCGAAACAGTATTAACGATTAAGGACACAACAAAAACCCCTGCATTTACCAAATGGAAAATACAAGGGATAAATTGCTGCAGTTATTTATGTATTAGCCTAATACTTTATGAATTGCTTCGATAACACGGTCAGCCTGAAATGGTTTTACAATAAAGTCTTTTGCACCAGACTGGATTGCCTCGATAACCATGGACTGCTGTCCCATTGCAGAACACATAATACATAATGCACTAGGGTTAGCTGCTTTGATTTCTTTTAAAGCAGCGATACCGTCTTTGTTTGGCATTGTGATGTCCAATGTAACTAAATCCGGTTTTAATTCGTTGTATTTTGCAACTGCTTCATTACCGTCAGCAGCTTCTCCTACAACTTCGTACCCACCTTTTGTAAGAATGTCTTTTAACATCATTCGCATAAATGCAGCGTCGTCTACAACTAAAATTTTCTGTGCCATTTTAACTAATCCTCCTGATTTAAAATCTGTTTTACAATGCTTAACGGATATAACTGCCATAAATAGCTGTCAATTAATCCGGCAACGGTTAAGCGGAATGTAACTTTTACAATATCTGACCCATTACACAATTCATCCGGTATGTCGAATGTGGTCTTGTGTTTGGAATTAATTAACGGAAATCCTATATCCGTTGGTGTGTGAAGCAGTTCTGCCATAGATGTTGCAATGCGGCCACACATTTGATTCATAGCTTCTGATATAGCAGAAAGTGTAATCTCATCGAATGACATGTGGGAAATATCGGTTCCGTCACCACCCATCATGAGATTTGCTATAACGAGAGCATCACATTCCTTCATAACCATAAGGTTGGTTCCTGCAAGTCCTAATGTATAAGGAACCTTAATTAAGATTCTCTCAGGGTTGCTAAGAGACTCTTCCGTGTCCAAAATTTCTACAACCGGTGTTGTGATGTTGGTTGGACGATTGATAATCATACTGAGAGCTGTTGCAGCATTACCAATACAGATATTTGCTACCTCTCCAATAATATCGGCTTGTTCTTTTGTTATATTAGTCATACGGCTATCCTCCATATACCTACTCCTACTGGTCATTATATCAAAGATAATCAAAATATGGAAGAAAAAAATTTTCTTTTTTTATTTTTCTTGGTATCTTTTACATTTTATGTTAGAATTAACTTGATTGTAAAGTTTTTTTGTGACTAATGTCCAAAGAAAAATAGTATTGTTACTGGTCATGTGTATACAGTAACATAGTATTTACAATCATATAAGTATATAATAAAAAATAGAATTTACAGAAAATTTGTAAAACTGTCAGAAGGAAGGTGATTCCAATATGGGTGAAATAGAATATCAAGAAGCCCTTAAATTAGGAAAAAAAGAACAAAAAAGCTGTGTGGCAAGTGGACGTTCTCCATATTTGCCGGTCTTAGATGAGATTTTAGAGCAAAGTGAGATACAAACAGAGCAGTCGTTGGGGCTTGTGCATGTGCCATTGGAAAAAATCGTGGGAACAAGCACAAAAGGCAGATCAAATGCATTTGCGGCAAACTTTATGCCAATTCTGGCATGGGGAACGGAGTTTGCAAGTAAGTGGTCCAACCTTGCAGATGCACAGGTAAATGAAGGCATTCGTGACCCGATTGTTGCTTATGAGTATATGAATCGCTTTTATGTAGTAGAGGGCAATAAAAGGGTAAGTGTGTTGAAATATTATAAAGCAGTTTCCATACCTGCTATTGTAACAAGAAAAGTGCCAAAACTTTCAGAAGATAGAAATGTGAAGCTGTATTATGAATTTATCAAGTTCAATGAAATCACAGGCTTAAATACAGTTGAATTTTCTCAATTGGGAAATGCACAGCAATTGTTGGAATGTATGGGAAAAACTGAAAAATGGGAAGAAGAGGATAGAGAAAACTTTTCCGGAATTATGTATCGTTTTTCTAAGGCCTATCATTCTCATGGCGGAGAAAAACTGCCGATTCCAATAGGCGATGCGTTGGTTGTATTTATGCAGATTTTCGGCTATCAGGATATGCTAAATATGACAGAAACTGACTATTCCAAAAATATGGTCAGAATCTGGCAGGAATTTATTGTGCTGACTAAGCAGGATAAAGTGGATTTGGTCATGAATCCTAGAATGGTGGATGGAAAGAAAAATAAGAGTCTTTTGCGTTATTTTATGCCGGAAAAGAAATTGATGGTTGGATTTTTATATCCAAAGTCTCCAAAAATATCGGATTGGTCATATGCCCATGATTTGGGACGTATTTATTTGGAAGAAAGCTTTCCAAAACAAATTAAGACAATTTGTCTAGAATGTGTAAATGAACAGAATACAAAGGATATCCTAAATAAACTAATTGAGGCAGAGGCAGATATTATTTTTGGTATTGCACCGCAGATGATGAATGCATCGTTAAAAGTGGCATTGGAACATCCGGAAGTTACGATTTTAAACTGCTCGTTAAATACACCGCATAAAGCAATTCGTACTTATTATGCGAGAATGTATGAAGCGAAGTTTATTTCCGGTATGGTAGCAGGAGCAATGGCAGAAAATGATAAGATTGCATATGTGGCAGATTATCCAATATATGGAATGATAGCAAATATCAATGCATTTGCTCTAGGTGCATCCTGCGTAAATCCAAGAGCAAAAGTATATCTGGAATGGTCTACAAAAAAGGAATACGATTTAGAAAAATTTTTAATGGAGCATGATATTCATTATGTATCCAATCAGGATATGATAACACCGCTTTTTGCTTCCAGAGAATTTGGTCTATATAAATATGAAAATAAAGAGGCAACAAATTTGGTAATGCCGGTATGGAATTGGGGTATTTTCTATGAAAAGATGATACAAAGCATTTTAGCGGGTGCTTATAAATCAGAAGGTGTAGAAACAAAGGCAGTAAATTACTGGTGGGGTATGTCCGCAGGGGTAATTGATTTAATTTATTCAAAACATGTTCCAAAGGGAGTCATTCGTCTTGCAGAGCATATGAAATATGATATCAGCGTAGGCGATGTTGTGCCATTTTACGGAGAAATCTATGCACAGGATGGCAGCTTGAAAAATAAGGAAAATGAGCAGATGACTCCGGAAGATATTATGAAAATGGATTGGTTGGTAGAAAATGTAATTGGTGTGATTCCACAAAAAGAGGAGTTTGTGGAAGATGCAAAACCCGTAGTAAAGTTACAAGGTGTAGAGGAAAAAAAGTAAAATGAAAATACTGTTTATTGCAGATGAAGAATGGGAAGGTTACTGGGATTATTTCCGCAAAGAGGACTTTGCGGAAATAGACCTCATTGTCTCATGTGGAGATTTAAAAGCGTCATATTTAAGTTTTTTAGCAACAATGACATCAATTCCGGTATTGTATGTACATGGAAATCACGATGATTCATACGAGAGCGAACCACCGGAAGGATGTATTTGTATTGAAGACGATATCTTTGAATATGAAGGTGTGCGTTTGCTTGGGTTAGGTGGTTGCCATCGTTATAAAGAAGGTAAAAATCAGTATACGGAAAAGCAGATGGAACGAAGGGTAAGACGTTTGTGGCTAAAATTCTGGCAAAAGAAAGGCTTTGATATATTGGTAACACACGCCCCGGCAAAAGGAATCAATGACCAAGACACGATGACGCATAAAGGATTTGAGGTATTTAACAAACTTATTGAGAAATACGAACCGAAAATGTTTGTGCATGGGCATGTACATATGAAATATAATAGAGACATTCCGCGGGAGGATATTGCAGGGAAGACAAAAGTTATTAATGCATTTAGCCATTATGCGGTGGAGATTTTTACAGAGTGAAATGATGAGGCAAGGAAATAGAACATAGGGATGTTTAAAATAAAAAAATTTTATGATTTTACAAAAAACATAAATTTATGCTTGCAATTTGTTTTTATTTATGTTAATATTCATATGTTCGTAAGAAATGCCGGCATGTCGGAATGGCAGACGAGGCAGACTCAAAATCTGTTGTTGGCAAC
>CALAST010000007.1 GCA_937889225.1 uncultured Lachnobacterium sp.
TCCAATCTGCCATATCCAATCCTTTTTGCACATATCCATCATAGGTTTGGTCTATAATATAATCTGCGGCTTCAGAAAATAAAATTTCATAGGCTTCCTTGCCTTCAACGGTTCCTTCTCCATCTTTGATGATAACAGCTTGTGTGGTTTCATTCCAATCCACAACTGCACTTCGCCCAAGTTCCTGACAGATTTTCATAACAAGAAGCATTTCTGTGATTTTATCGGATACTTCTCCTTCTTCTTGATGAGCAATAGGAGAAACTTCATTTTTTTCTAACGATTGTTTCATTTCTGTTGATGAAGTTTCATTTTCATATTCATTTGAAGCAAATACGTCTCTTTGTTCTGTCTGTGTAGATTTTGATACTTCTATGGAAATATTTGAACTTATCTCATTTTGCAAATGAGAATGGTTTGATATTAGAAAGTTCTCGTTCTCGTTCGAATTATCTTCTTGTGCATTTTCATTTGAAATAGAGTGATTTCGTAAATATTCCTCTTCATTTAAAACAGAATGATTTTTTGTGGAAGTAGTAAGATTTAAAAATGTTTCTTTTTCCTTTTCGTTCTTTGGAATGGAAGTTTCCTGCACTTCTATTGTAGTTTTGGAATCTGATTCTTTTTGTGTTTCTTACGTTCTTTTTGGTTTTAATTTCTCTGCAACACTCTTTTTATTTCGTGTGTGCGTTTTATCATATTCCATAACAACCTTACCTATTTCTACTAAAACAGGCTTTGTCAAATCAGATACATTTGTACCAAGTTGCGATAAAGTCTGCATGGTGTCAAAGTGATGAATATAAGGAAATTTTATGGTTTTCTTTAAAACATTCTCTGCAATACCACAACGCTTTAAAATGCTATATGCGATACTGTTTGATAGTGTCTGATGAAATTCCTCTTTGGTTGTCCTTTCACTCTGATATTCCAACGTACTCCCTTTTTTCATCTTCTCCAAATCACTTGCAAGGCTTTCGGAAACATTTTCTGCTATCTGTTCTGCAAGTTCCTGTATTCGTTTGGAAAAGCCGGCTTTTTTATTTGTACTTCCATAAATTGCTTCCAATCGTTCTAATACGACCTTTTGATGTTCCTTTTCCATGTTCCATAAATAAGGCAAACTGCTTCCTCTACCACCTCTGTGTACGTCTGAAACATCAAAGACATATTTCAGTCCAGTATCACTTTTTTCATCCAAAAGAGCAATCCCTTTTGCTTCTCGATTTATCCAACAAAACATCTTCTTATTCCATATCTCCATTGTGGCACACGCAGTTGCATCCGGACGTTGAGCATAAATTAAGAGTTGGTCTTTAAATGGATATTTATAAAGTTTTGATGCTGTTGTCAGGTATTTTTTCCAATTTTCTTCATTCTGTGTAATCTCTCTTGCAGTATAAGCTGCATATTGAGTTATCATTTCATATTTCTTCATGCAATACCTCCTGCATAACTTTTATTTCTAACTCTTCCATCGCTTTCACTCCTTCATATAAAACAGTTGTATTCTTATTTCTATCGTAAATTGGAACAATAAAAAATTTTGATAACAAAACAATTTTTTCCATAAAAAAACCGACTTACCAATCGTTAGATATAACATCTAACTTTTGGCAAATCGGTTTATGTATTCCTGATATGCTTCTTCGAGTATTTTAAAATCACAACTATTATCCGTCAAAATTTGCTTACGATTCTCTATAACCATTTGATATATTTTTTGTGCTTTCTTCTGAATACGGTCTGCATTATCGCAACAAAATTGATATTCCTTATTCAGTAGTAATCTATATTTTTCATCTTCGACATTTTTGATTACGAATCTTTCCATACATACATCCGGAACCGGAATCATATAATTAAATCGCAAAGACCCTTTAATCTCCTTCTCATCTCCCGGCACACGAATTAAAATATTTGCTTCCTGTTTTTTATCAAAAGATGATACTGACACATAATAATTCATATCTTTTATTTTCATTATCGCTCCAAAGGCAAATTTGTTTCTGTCTGTGTATTTTACATTAGGAACTTTTGTAATTCCTCTTTTTTCTTTTTCAAATTCCTGAAGAAATTTAACATAATTTTCGTCAATTCTATAAAAATCCATCTTATCCTCCGTAATATAATGAAACAGGGAGACAATTGCTCATCTCCCTGTAATTAACGGTTCGCATTTCAAGCTGCGAAGCACTTAAACAAAAAGGTTCACACTCAAAGTAGTGAAGCTCTTAAATTAAAGGTTTGCACTCAAAGTAGCAACGCTCTTAAAACGAACAATTTTCTTGTTCAATTTTATTATATGCAATTCCCATAAAAAAAGCAATCCTTTTCTTGTTTTTGCTTATAAACAGTCTATTCCCTTATTTCGCTGTATCTCTTTTGATTTCGTTGCTTTAGGAACAGATACCTTTTCTTTCATTTGAGCAAGTTTTTCTTTAATGGAAATTCTGCCATTGGAAACAGTTCCATATACCTCTTTTCCAGATTTCTCTGAAATACGTTCCGATTTTTGGGAACTAACAGACGGAGCATACGATGGATATACCGTTGTTTCTGCCACTTTTTCTTTTTTTGACATTTCCTGCATATTGTTTTCCGAAGTATCTTCCATCATCATTTCACTTCCACCTTTTTCATCCATGTTCAGCAAGGCATTGAGCATGGTCAATCTATCCATTTTTTCCTTCAGTTCAGCTTCTTGTGGAAATGGTTTTGTCACTTCTATTTTCGCTGTTTCTAACTGATGTTCCACATTGGAGAGTTTCTGTCTTATCTCTGCGATTTTGGTAACCATTCCGTCCATTAAATTGGAAATTCGTTGTAAATTTCCAAGTGCATCCGGTCCAATTTCCACTTCATGTTTTAACTTTCCTTTGAGTGTAACGGAAAGTTTGGAGAAAAAGGAGTCAAACGCTACACCAAGTTGAAAACCGGCAAATTCTCCGATTGCTGTGGAAAGATTGGAAGTTTTTGCATTTTTACACATTTCAATTAAGGCTGTCCCTGCTTCTTTTCGGCTTGTGAATACCTTATTTCCAATTTTCATGGTAAATGCTTCTTTATCCATTGGCTTATTTTTCTGATACGTCTGTATATCGGATTCATATCCGGCAAGCTGTTCTTTTAAATTTGCGATTTGCTTTGGATAATTTTGTGTGATATTATCTTCTAAACGATAACGTTGGCTCGTATGATTGGCTTTTAACAGTTTTAATTTTGATACTTGTATGTCTAAATCCATCTTCTCCTTGATATGGGGATTACCGGTTGCAAGGGCTTTGACTTCAGCATAGGAAAGTGCTGCTTCATCCACATCTTCGCAGGAACGTACCGGAGATTTGCTTGTCA
>CALAST010000008.1 GCA_937889225.1 uncultured Lachnobacterium sp.
TTTTCTCTTTATTTATCTGGGGTTTTGGATACTTCGAAATGGAAATTGACCTATGGATTGACCTATCACATTAAAATCGACCCTAAACATCCAATTTTTCTATAAATTCTCGAATTGCTTCTATTACACTTCTTGTATTTTTCACTTGCTCTATAGTCTCTTCTTTTGATGCAAGATAGTCGGATAAGAAGGAGTATTTCGGTCAATCCTTATAACTCCCCCTCTCCTCAGAACCGTACGTACCAGTTTCCCAGTATACGGCTCAAGCCTTCGTAACTCTTACGTCTGTTTCAATCACACGCTAGGCGTAGAGCGGCATTTCGGCAATAGGCTCGTTGTCTAAGTATCTTCTTTTTTCGCTTGCGTTCTGCAAAGTATTCGCTATCCAAATAAGCATTTTTTGAACGGTCTAGTGGAGCATGTCTTACTATTGGCACATATGAACATTCTTTTAGTGTTGTTTTTCCATCTGTAAATTTCCATCTGCCTTTTGGCTCTATTTTCCAGTATTTTCGCACAATCCACTTCTTTCCTTTACCGTGATGTCTCCTAATTGCCCACTTCATAAGCATTCCGAAAATCACGTAATCGGCTTTTTCAAATACTACTTTAGAACAGACTGTTTCATGATAGTTGCACCACCCAGTTAATATTTGATTCATTTTACCTATCAGCATATCTTGTGGAGCAGAGCATAAATACCCTATGGTCTCGTTTACTTTTCTGTACAGTTTTTTGATTGATTTCTTAGATGGTTTTATAATCAATTTACCATTATATTTTCTGAAATTCCATCCCAAAAAGTCAAATCCATCGTTGATATTTGTTATTACTGTTTTTTCATTAGACAGTTCCAAACCTCTTATGGATAAGAATGCTTCTATTTCCTGTTTTGCTTGTTCCAGCACCTCTCTACTATCTGCCGTAACTATAAAATCATCTGCATATCTCACTAGATGTATTTTATGTGGATTAGTTATCTTCCTTGGTTTCCCGGTTTTCCCTACGTTTAGTGTGTTCCACAGCATGGTTTCCATTCCATCCAAGACCATATTTGCTAAGGTTGGACTAATAGCACCACCCTGAACAGCACCTCTGCTCATTGGAAATAATTCACCTTTAAAAATATAACCTGCTCTTATAAACTGTGACAGGATTCTTTTGTCCATTGGAATATTTTTCATCATCCATTCATGCGATATATTGTCAAAACAGCCACGAATATCTCCTTCCAGTATCCATTGTGAACTTCTTTTTGATGAAAGAATACGAAATATTCTTTCACATGCATCGTGGCATCCACGGTTTATTCTAAATCCAAAGCTACTTTTATCTGCGATTGTTTCCTCCACTGGTTGTAGTGCCAGCAAGTATAACGACTGCATAGCCCTGTCCGTCATCGTGGGAATTGATAGTGGTCGTAGTTTTCCATTATCCTTCTTAATGTATACCCTTTTGGTTGGTTTTGCACGATACTCTTTAGAATTTAATCGCCCTATGGCTTTCCATTTTTCCTCCGGTGTCCCCCATAGTTCGTTATCTACTCCTGGTGTTCTTTTTCCCCTATTACTAGTTACCTTTCTTATTGCTAATGCTTTTGCATAGAAAGAATGCGTCAAAAGATATTGCAATCTCTTAACTAGATTTCTATTGCCTGTCTGTACTGCCTTTACAATCCGTATCTGAAGTCTATTCACATACTTTTCCGCTTCCGACCAGTTTATTTCTGACCATTGTTTGTAGTTTCTGTGTGACGTTTTCTCGCTGTGAGCGTCATTGAATATATCGTCATTCATAGTAAATCTCAACTTCCTGTAATCGAAGACCTGTCAACGTCAGCTTCCTTTCGGACGGGGCAAATTTTGAACCCCTATGACAATCATTACAATTGCCCTTTCGCTTCTTTGACATCCTGCTCCCTCACAAGATTGTACATTCCTTGCGGTCTGCCTACCATTTCTGGACTTGTAAGGGGTTTTCCCACTTAATCGCCTTGAACAATGCTCCACTTAGGACACCTCTTTGAGCCGGAGTGATTGGTACTGATGTACCTGCCGTCTTGCAGAAACCCGACTTCACAGTTTCCGCCATCTCTCGTTCCCGTTTTGGGTACAGCGTTTCATCCATATTTCGCTGCTTTATACGTAACGACTCTTACAAAGTTTCAATTTCTTGTCCATATGGAACTTTCCTGGCGGTGATTCCCCTTATGGATAGAGTATTTCCCGCTTTGTCACAGTCTGCTTAGAACCTTCCAATTACTCAGAACGCACCGGCTGTTAGGAACACCCCAAGACGGTGAGGTGGCTGTTATATACAGCAGTTCAAAAAGGCGACCCTGTTGGGTCGCACAAAATCATCGTAATCGCTTTTTTCTCTTTTCTGTTGCAAATGAGCTAATTTACGACCTATTTCTCTTGGAACTCTTTCGGTTGCAGCATATGTTTTATTGAAATAAGCAACCACGTCTTTGTGTCTTTTAAAATCAACTTCCTCTAACGCCAAAAGTGCTTTTATTGCATAAAAAGCTGCGTAATAGGATCTATTAATAGCATCCTTGTATAATCCTTTTTCCAAGCAATCTTCTGCAACCATTAAACTATCTTCTGAATTTTTCAATCTATACTTACATAAATCTTTTCTTCTCTCATCCAGCAAGGACTATCCCCTCCTTATTAACGTTATCATAATATGGTAATGCACCTAGCCAATAATTAAAATGCTCTTCATTTTTTATATTTACGCTTATCATAACATCATACATCATCTCATAGTCAAAAGCGATGTCATATACTTTCTTTTCAAGCTCTTTGATTTCGGCATCTGATAAGGAAGTCAAAATCATAATATCTATATCTGAGTTTATTTTAAAATCGCCTCTGGCATAAGAACCATATAAGATAATCTTTTTTAAAGATGTAGCAAATACTTTTTCCATCTCTGCTACAAATTCTTGTAATATTTGCTTCTTTTCTTCCATATCATCCCTCCTCTTCAAATCATTTTATTATTTCGAATACCACTTAAAATACAACTTATTATACTATTCCCAAGGTACGATTTCTTCATTATTAATGTTATCATAATACGGCAATACACCAGATTGACCTATCGGGGTAAAATCCTCTATTTTAATACTTAAATCAATCAGAAAAATAACTTTCTTTTGTGCCTTTAAAAGCTTTTATAATCCCTTCTTTATTTCAGCATCATCTTTAAATACTTCCATCCATGTCGAGAAAAATCCTGTCGCTTGAGCCAATAAAATAATTTGTTCAAAGTAAACTTTTCTATTTTCAGTTTCTTTTACTTTTTCCCACCCATTTCTACTATTTATTGCATAGTTTCTTGCTTCATTTCTCGCCATAAACCTTCTGTCCTTATCACTTGGCGATATAGGGATATTTCCATATTTTATTAAATCATATAATTTCTGTGCTTTTTTCTGAATTTCTTCTTCCTGAGTTTTTAAATATTCTTCATTTAAACTTGGTATTCCTTTTTCATAAGAAAATACATGAAAAGTATCATTTTCATCCGGCCACAAATATTGATTTTTTTCGCCAGCTGCAACCACTTTACTTTTTCTTGTATTACAATATTTACATGATAACAATAAATTCTCCCATTCTAATACAGCACCACCTGCTCCTTTTGCTTCCTTATGTTCAACCTCCGGAACGTGCTGAATAGGAAATTCACAATAAGAACAATATGCTCCTAATCGTTCTTCCAAATAAAGCTCTGCTTCTGGGTATTTTTTAAATGCCTTATCTGGAGCTTATCCTTTGTCTACCGGTCGCATTCTATCCCTCTACTTCTGCTTTTCTCTCAATGTATTCTTGTTTTAATAATGCACAATATGCAGGATTGTCACTATATTCAGATGCTAACACATCTAATCTTTCTTTTAGTATTTCAATATCTTCTAAACTTTTACTCTGTTTTAAAGCATTAAAATATTCTTCTGCTGCTTCATACATTCTTTACTTTTTAATACTGTAATGAGGATTTTTTACTCCCATAATATCCTCAGCTATATCTTCGATACTCTGTCCTGAATATTCATCTTCAATCGCTCCATCTAATGAAATAAGCTGTCCCTTATCCAAGGACTGTATGATAAACGGAGAATGACTTGCACAAATAAATTGTACTTTAGGGAATAAGGTAGTTAAAGTATTAACAATTCTTTTCTGCCATCCTGGATGAAGACTCAAATCTAATTCATCGATTATTACAACACCTGGAGTTTTTTCAAAAGTATCTGATTTCAAATATGGATTTAAAATACACATTCTTACGGCTATATCTGCAACTATTTTTATAACGTCCCTATAGCCATCACTCAATCCTTCGAACGGCATCCATGTACCATCTTCTTCCACAAGTGCTAAGCCTTTATATCTGAAAGAATATTCAATTCTTTCTCCTGCCTTTAATTCACCTTCCATGCTTTTATTAATTGCACTCATAATTAGCGTATATGCCGGATAATCTACTCCACCTTTTTCTTGCGATGCCACTTCTTTTAAATATTGAATATAATTAAATGGCATCTGCATACCTCGTTTTGGATCAAGACATCTGTAATACGCATCTGTTCTGTTAGGTATATTATTCATAAAATCTGCTTTATTATTTTCATTCCATAATCTTGCTGAACTTAAATACAGTACCAACGGAAAGATTAAATCTTTATCACTTCCATCTCCTGCCTTCATAGCTTCTTCCCAACCTATTACTTGTTTCTGCATAGGATTACTTCCAACAAATTTTGTTCTATTACCCTTTTTTTCCAAAATTCTTTGGCATTTATTTAGTGTTTTATCTCCCATAAAAAGCTGTGCACCGACATAACAAGGGTATTGCTCAATATCAGAACTTAAAAATACATCTTTCTGTTCTGTTTGCTGATTTTTTCTTCTTACATCACTCTCAGAAATATTACGAACAAAACGACTTGGAACATAAAACTTATATGCTGCAAGATAGGCTCCCAATGCAACATTAACTGCTTCCAAAACCGAAGTTTTCCCTGAAGCATTTTTTTCCAATTAACAAATTCATATCTTTATTAAATTTAAACACTTCATTTTCAAACCTTCTGTAATTATGCACTTCAATTTCTTTTATATTTATTCCTTTAATTTTACCTTTTTATTTTCATCTAACTTAATTTGACAAGCTTTGTAAAACTCAACTAATTTTTCAGGATAATAATCTGTAAACTGAACCTTGGATTTTAATGCGGCACAATAAATAGGTGCTTGCATCGATATATCTATATAAAATATATCACTTTTAATCCCTTTGTCATTAAATTTCTCTTCAAGAAAAGAGGATATTTTTAAATACATACCAAAATCCTCTGAATATATGGCAATATCAATATCACTTTTGCCCTCTACATATCCAGTAGTTATGTAACTTCCAAAAACAAATACATTATAATCCACTGTTCCAAATTTTAATTCTACTTCTTTTTGTAAATCAAGCAGATTATATAATCTGACAATTGCTTTTTCTTTTTCTGTCATTTTCTTACCAAGTAATACCTTCCTATTATGTCAAGCGTTAAACACTTGATTTTTATAGGTTTTTCTAGTTTT
>CALAST010000009.1 GCA_937889225.1 uncultured Lachnobacterium sp.
TTATAAATAAAGGGATTGGAGATAAAAACGAACATATGTTACTTCAAAAGAGTGGATAAAATACGCTTTGTTAAATTGAAAGAACAGTCATCGAAAGACCTGTGTGCCGTAGCACCTGCCCGTAAAAACGGAAGAAAGGTCAATGGAAGATGTCGGGTGAGCCCGGTTATTGCGAAGAAGCGATAGCCGGGCTTCTTTGTGCAAAAAAACACATCGGCTGGAAAGGAAAATTTATGTCTAACACGAGAACAAAAACACTTTTGCAGTATGTCATTCCGGCGATACTGACAAACACCTGCATTTTCTTATTTACGATTATTGATGGTATTTTCGTAGGTAACGGAGTAGGAACAGATTCACTTGGTGCAGTAAATATTGCAATGCCATTTGTAATGATTGCAACAGCATTAAATATGCTTACTTCTATCGGTGGCGTAACTGTATGTGCAATCCGTTTGGGAAGAGAAGATAAAGAAGGGGCAAACAATGTCTTTCTTCATTCACTCACTTTGAACTTTTTAATCGCAGTGATGATTACCATTTTGGGTATGATATTTACAGAACCTTTATGTGCCATGCTTGGTGCAGATGCATTTTATATGCCAATGGTAAAGGAATATGTATTCTGGTGGGCACTATTTGCGATTCCGTCAGCATTATCTGTAAATTTCCAGTGTTTCTGTAGAAATGACGGTTCACCGATACTGGTAATGGTTGCAACGATTATCAGTACAGTATTAAATATTTTTCTTGATTGGTTATTTATTTTCCCTATGGAAATGGGGATTATGGGTGCTGCACTTGCAACCGGTATTTCACAGACAGTAGCGTGGTTGATTGTGCTGACGCACTTCATTCAGAAAAAAGGTGATTTGCGAATAAAAGCATATAAACCGGATGGAAGTTTGTATGGCAAAGTTCTTTTCCGTGGACTGCCAGAGATGATAGCACAGTTTGCTACACCGGTTACAACTATTTGCTTAAATCATGTATTGATACAGAATTTAGGCGATTTGGGGGTAAATGTATTTGCCATTATCTCTTATGTGGCTTCCTTTGCAATGTCTGTGCTGTTTGGAGCATCAGAAGGATTACAGCCATTGTTTGGACAGAGCTATGGAGCAAAAGAAGAAAAAGATTTAAGATATTATTTGAGAAGTGGTATGGTTATCTGCTTTGTAGGAAGTGCTTTATGTGTACTACTTTCCGTAGTATTTGCCCATCCAATCGGTGCGTTGTTTGGTGCGGAAGGGGAAGTGCTTGATTTTACAGTAAAATATATGCCACAGTATGCATGGGCATTTATTATCGCAGGTTTTAACACATTGATATCTGCATATTTGTATTCTACAAAGCGTTCCGTTCATGCAATTATCTTGAATGTAGTAAGAAGCTTTGTGATAAATATTCTTGTAATCGTAGGTTTATCTGCACTTGCAGGAGCAGAAATTGTATGGTTTACATTTGGCATTTCAGAATGTGTGGTACTTGTCATTGCATTCTTATTAAAGCAAATGTCTGAGAAAAACGGAGTAGAATTTAGATAAGAGGTAGGAAGAAAAATTCTAGGTTGTCGAAGCTACAATTTCAATCTTATCAACTAAAAACATTTAAAAATTAAATAGAATAAAAATATTTGTGCCATAAAGATATGGAAAAAGAGTAGTTGTATCATTTCATATCTTTATGGCATTTTTTATAACTGTAATCATAGCAGTTATCTTATTTATTATGGAAGAAACAGAATTATTTTTCTTCTGTGATAAAGAAAACTATAAAATCTAGGAGAAAAAAGTATGGCAATACAAGTAGATGTACCGAAAGATTTATCTGGTATTAAACAGAAAATTGTATTTAATTTAACAGGAAGACAACTGTTTAGTTTTGGCTTAGCCGGAATTGTTGGAATTCCATTTTATCTTTTTACAAAGGACATATTCGGACTGGATATTTCGGCTCTTGGAATGGTGGCAGTTATGCTGCCATTTTTCTTTCTTGCCTTGTATGAAAAAGACGGATTTCCGGCAGAGAAACTGTTGTATTTTTGGATACGCAGGAAGTTTCTTTCATCTGGACTTCGTTTGTATAAGGCAAACAACATCTTTCATCAGTTAGAAGAAATCGAAACGATAGGAAAGGAGATAGCATATCTTGAAGAAAAAGCAAAAGGCAAGCAACAAACAAAGATTTACGAAAAAGGAAGAAAAACGTCTGCGTGAGCTAAAGCAAAAGAAAGCAAACATAGAAAAGTTAGCAAGAAAAAGGGACAGCACACAAAAGACTATTCCATTTAAACGAATGTATGCAGATGGAATTTGTGAGTTGGAAGATAATGTTTATAATCGTATGATAGAGTTTGGGGATATCAATTATGAACTGTTAGATGAGCAGGAAAAGAAAAGTTTGTTAAAACAGTATGAGAAATTTATCAATTTCTTTGATACCAGTATTTCCTTGCAGTTGTTTTTGTTCAATCGAAGAAAAGAGCCAAAGACGTTGATGGAACAGGTCGGCATTGTGCCACAGGGCGATGGACATGACGATATCCGAAAAGAAGTTTCAGATATGTTAAAAGAGCAGGCAGTGAACGGAACAGGTGGCATAGTAAAATCGAAGTATTTTATCTTTGGTGTGAAAGAAAAGAATGTGTCAGAGGCAAGGGCAAGACTTACTACAATCGAAGGGGATGTAATTGCAAATTTGAAACGTATGGGTGTAAAAGCAAAGTCTTTAAATGGAACAGAGCGTTTGGAAGTCTTACATGAATACTTTCATCAGGATAGGAAAAGCAAATTTCATTTTTCATATTCAGAAGCAGCACGAAGTGGCTATGGAGTAAAAGATTATATTGCACCGGAAGTATTTGATTTTCGTCAAAGAGAGTATGTAAAAGTTGGGGATATGATGGGAAAGGTTTTTCATGTATCCATACTTTCGGAAAAAATGGAAGATGAATTTTTAAATAAATTACTTGCGATAAATGAAAATATAACGATTTCGATGCACTTTTCATTGATGGAGCCGACGAAAGCAATCAAACTGATTAAATCCAATCTTTCTGAAGTACAGAAAACGAAAGTCGATAAACAAAAAGATGCTGTGCAAAAAGGCTTTGACATGGATATATTGCCAATGGATATTCTTACTTACGAAAAAAATTTGCAGAAACTTATTGAAGATTTGAGTACGGGAAATCAGAAATTGATATGGACAACCTTTTTGATTGCTTGCTATGGCATGGAAAAAAGAAAAATGGAACACGTTATCCAAAGAGTACGAGGGATTGTGGAACAGGCGAATTGTGATTTGATAGGACTTTCCAATCTACAAGAGCAGGCTCTGATGTCTTCTGCACCGATTGGTATCAATCAAGTGGAAGTGAAACGTAACTTAATTACAAAAAATGTGGCTGCATTTGTTCACTTTTCCACGCAGGAACTTTGTATGAAAGGGGAAGCTTTTTATTATGGAAAGAATACAATTTCCGGAACTATGATTTTAGCTGACCGAAAGAAACTGCGTACACCAAACGGAGTGATTTTAGGAAAACCGGGAAGTGGCAAAAGTTTTAGTGCAAAACGAGAAATTTTATCGAGTTTTTTAATGATGAAAGACCATATCATTGTATGTGACCCGGAAAGCGAATATCATTTGCTTGTAAAAGAATTGGGTGGAGAAGTGATTCGTCTTGCTGCAGGTTCGGACAGATACTTAAATCCGATGGATATTCAGCTTAGTCATATGGAAGATAAAGAAGCCTTAGATTTAAAGAGTGCGTTTATTATTTCCCTGTGCGATATGGTAGCAGGAAAAGGCGAACCACTTGGCAATGATGAACGAGGAATTGTAGACAAATGTTTGGAAGAAATTTATCAGGAATATTTTAAAAATCCATTACCTGAAAATATGCCGATTATGGAAGATTTGTATGAAGCACTCTTAAAACATAGTGACCCAAAAGCAAAAAATATTGCCAATCATTTATACTTATTTGTCTATGGTTCGCAGAATTATTTTAATCACAGAACGAATGTAGACTCGGAAAATCGTGTGATTTGTTTTGATATTCGTGACTTGGGAACGCAGTTGTATGAACTTGGGATGC
>CALAST010000010.1 GCA_937889225.1 uncultured Lachnobacterium sp.
CAAAATGTTTTCTGTTCATAATAACTGACTTCTATTTTCCAACGAAATGCGTATAGGAATAATGGAATATAGGGCATTCGGTCACTTCCTGTTTCATTCAAAGGGGCTTTTTCCTGCCACGCACAAAATATCTGAAGTTGTTCCGGAAAAATCGTGCTGAAAAACAATCGTCTGGAAGCATTTTCTCTTTCACTGCTTGTAACGCAGGCGAGTACTTCACGAGATTCGAATAGATTCGTTAACACTTTTCGTACTCCGATGTAATAGTCTCCGATTTTTTCTTCCGAAAGAGAAATATCTTCCTTTATGGACAAACGCTTTCCGTATTTTGCAGGGCGTCCCCGTTTTCCTGTTTTTGGTGGTGCAAGGTCATACAAAACGGAATCGGCTCGTGCATTGCAGATAATATCCAGATTCGCATATTCTTCTACAATGGATACTAAGTTCTGTTTCGCATACCAACTATCAAATAATAGAAGGACGTTTTTCTTTTCGGAAAACACCGGCATAACCTTTCGTACCATTTTGGCTGCAAGTTCTAACTTGGATTCCTGTTTGTTCCACATCCGATAACCGAGCGGTACAGACAAATAGGAAACAGTTCCATTGTTCCATACGGGAACGCAAAGAAGAAGACTGACAAAGCAGTGTCCGTTGAGATAATTGGAACCGTTGTGTGCAGCATGGTCAAATAAAACAGAAACCTGTTCAAATTTCTTACCGAATTTTGCAACCATAGTATCATCAATACAAAGAAATATTGGTTGAGAGGATAACGTATTCGGAATGAGTTTGAGAGCCATGGAAGCGGTGACATTCATAAAGTTAGAATAATCCACTTTTGCATAGGAACAGGCATAATAAAAGGCATTCAAGGATTTTTCTGTAATTCTGGATAAAAAATGTTTGTATAAAAAGCGAATAGAATCGGCAGATTCCATTGCCAATATGGAAAGCACAAGTAAAAACAGAGTTTCTATGGTTGGAGCAGAAAACGTTTTAAAATAAGCAAAAAAATAACGATAAAGTCTACCAATGATATTGTTTTGGTTGTATAATAAGTTTGACGTACGGAACACCTCTTTCGTTTATATTTGTTGGCAAACTTATTATACAAGAAAGGTGGTCTGTACGTTAGTTTTTTATTAAAAAAGTTGTAAAGTGGTGTAAATGTAATTTAACTTTAAAAAAGATTTTTAATCATAATCATTCAGAGTTTCATGCAACAGAGTGTATTACATGGAACTCTGAATTTTTTACGCAACAATCATATAAAAATAAATTGTTATCATTGATGGAATGTATTGAAAATATTAGGTAACAGGAAAATATACAGTATTCATTAAAAGATATTTTTGTAATATTTTTATTTGCACATTAGCAATACAGATGCCTAGATAGAAACTCTAATGCTTACACCTGAATTATCATGAATAATTCAGGTGTAGGAAAAAGTTTTGTTATAAATATCCTTATGATGTATACTAAGAATCAATTATGGATAAAACTCTATTTTTTCTACTTTTGTTATTTTGGTTCCAAATTCGATATAAACCGGGATTGTTTTTTACTAAGTTTGTTGATTAATTAAACTAAACAGAGGTTTTTTTCTTACTTTTTACAGTAATTTTCATTTCAAAGCCGGCAGAACCAAGACATTTTCACGAAAGAAAGTCTATTCTTTATTTTCCTACAAAATTTTTACACTATCATCTTGTATGCAAATACTTGAAATACTTGATATAAAATGTTAAAATTTTCCTATAATTTGAGAGAATAGACTGTCTAAAAAAGAATCCAGTCTATTGTGAGAAAAGGAGATAATGTATAATGAAAAAAAACGGAATATCAAGTAAAATTCAAACAAGAATAGGAAAAAGTGTTAGTATTATCTTCGTACTTGTCGCTCTTATCGTCATACTCGTTACAAATTCTTCGATTACAGAAGCAAATGATACGGAATTAACACTGGAATCACAATCGGCAGCCCATCAGTTATCGGATTTTTTTAATCAGTATTGTTCTATAGCAGAAGCAATGACAACAAATCTTCAGATACAGGACTATCTGGATACAACAATGGTTTACGCAGATATTAGAGCGAATGGAAATTTTGAATCTATAATGAATACATTAAAAGGTATTCAGGTTCTCCATTCAGATACTATTCTGGCATCATGGATAGCTGATTCCGATGTAAGTGGACTTGTTATGTCAGATGGATATATCGCAGAAGAAGGTTGGCAAGTTTCCTCTCGACCATGGTATAAATGTACCGAAGTAAAACATACCATTCTAACAGAGCCATATGAAGATGTAAATACAGGAAAGATGGTTTTAACAGTAGCAACACCAATATACAATAGTACCGGAAAATTACTGGGTGTTGCAGGTTTAGACATTTTATTAGATGATATTATTGATATTATGGGTGATTATGTAATTGGTGAAAGTGGTTATGTAATGTTACTTTCTTCCGAAGGAATGTATATCTATCATCCTTCCTCAAAATATATTAATACCTATATCTCTGATATGGATATTTCAAAAGAAGTCATCGATGCTGTACTCAATAAACAAGAAATGTTTACCAAATACAAAGTAGATGGTGAACCTAAATTTGGTTATGTAACTACCATAGGTGATACAGGCTATGTAGTTATCAGTTGTATTACAAGTATGGAATATTATCAAAGTATATTTATGATTGGAACTATGTTAATTGCTATCTTTGCAATTGGAATGGTTGTAATTTTTATCAGTATGAGAAAAGCAGCTGCACAGATTACAAAACCATTAGAAATGTTAAATGAGACAGCACAGCAACTTGCAGAGGGCAATCTTCAAGTAGAATTAAATGTAACATCCGATGATGAAATTGGAGAACTGGCAGATTCGATTGGAAAAACAGTAACAAGATTAAAGGAATATATTAACTACATTGATGAAATTTCAGATGTTTTAGGTAAAATTGCAGATGGTAAATTACGCATTAATTTGAAATACAGTTATGCAGGTGAATTTGGAAAAGTAAAAGATGCATTAATTCATATTTCAGAATCCATGATTGGAGTTATGAAAAATATCAATAGCACTTCTCAACAAGTAGGTGCAGGTTCTGATGAATTGGCACGAGCAGCACAAAGTTTAGCAGAAGGTGCAGAATCCCAGTCTGTAGCTGTGGAAGAATTACTGGCAACAGCAATTACCGTAGCACAACAAGTAGAAGAAAATAAGAATGATGCAAAACAATCAGCTATTCACACCAATGAAGTTACTACCATGATGGAAGAAAGTCAGCAACAAATGAATCGTATGCGTGAAGCTATGAATAATATTCAGGAAGCTTCTAATAAAGTAGTCGGAATCATTAAAACGATTGAAGATATTGCATCTCAAACAAATCTTTTATCTTTGAATGCCTCGATTGAAGCAGCCCGTGCAGGTGATATTGGAAAAGGATTTGCCGTTGTAGCCGGCGAAATTGGTAATCTTGCAAATGAAAGTGCTCGTGCTGTAAACACTACCCGTGATTTAATCAGTGTATCTCTTGATGAAATTAAGAAAGGAAATGCATTGGTTGATGATGTAGTAAAATCTTTAAGTGAGGCTGTAACTAAGATAGATGAAGTAAATGGAATGATTCAGAAAACAGCAGAAAATGCAGTAACACAGATGCAGAGCATGAATCAGATTAAAAATGGTGTAGATGAAATGTCACATGGAATTCAAGATAATTCTGCAATGGCAGAAGAAACTTCAGCAACTAGTGAACAATTAGCAGCACAAGTAATTACCTTAAATGAACTAGTTGGTAAGTTTGAATTAAACTAATTATAAAAATTTACAATAACTTTATACTATAAAAAATAATCCATTTTTTACACTTATCTGTCTTTACTAAAGGCAAGAAAACAAAGCAGTTGTTCGAAATAACCCCTGCCGAAAAGTGATCACATGAAGGTAATTAAAATCATTGCAGAATACAATCCTTTTCACAAAGGACATGAATATCAGATACAGCAATTAAAAAACTTACCGGTGTAGATTATGTCATTATTTCCATGAAAGGAAATTTTTTACAAAGAGGCATACCCTGCACTCTGCGACAAATTTACGTGTACAGAAATGGCACTACGTTGTGGTGCAGATTTGGTATTAGAACTACCAACGATATGGACTACCAGTTCTGCAGAATATTTCGCTCAGGGAAGTATTCGTCTTCTCTTACTACTATAGCTGTCGAAATTATTATTACAAATCGACAGCTATATTTTATTCTAATTGCTTTATATCTATTTTTACCATAAATTATATAATTTCATCGTTTCTCTATCACGATATTCATGTTTTTCATAATAGCCTATCAGCTTCCCTTTTTCACGCAAAGTAACCATATAAACATCTTTCTTTTGTTTCTTATCATAAAAGGTATAAACCATATTATGACTTTCATCTGCTGAAAACCACTCTACAACTTCCTGTATTTTTTCTACTGATTTTTCATTGTGACATTCTAAAATACTTTTTCCTATTAACTTATCGCCACTACTTTTTTCATAGCTTTCTATTGCTGATGGGTTCATGTAAATAATCTCATGTTTCAGATTGCAAATCACAACTGCACTTCTGTCTTGGTCTATGATACTTCTGTAAAAACTGACATAGCTTTTAAACAGGACTTCTTTTTCATTTTCCATACGTTTCTGAAGTTTTGATTTCTTTCCACGATAGTAATTTACAATTTCATCTGCCGGAATCCAAATATCCGCTTCGTAAATTTTATCTAATACTGCGTCTATAATCTGTTCATCTGCTTTCGCATTGGGAAGTTTCTCATGTTCTTTTACATATTTTTTGTATTCTTCATAAGTCCAACTATTAATTTTATCCCTTTATTTCATCTTCAGATTGGAAAATTTCTTATTCATTTGTAAAAATTTTCCATCTACTATTTTATGTCTCTTTGTTTTCTTTTTTGACATCTCATACTCCATATCTTCATTTTCTTCAAAGTCTTCGTAATCTCCATAATATAATCTTACTTTTTCTTCAAATGGAAGTTCTGAATCAATAGCAACATCTTCCCATATCGTACCATACGCAGCTCCATCACTTGTATATGCTGCAATAAAGGAAAAACGGTCATCACAATCCGAATACAATACTTCATATAATTTTTGTTTCTTTTTCTCTGCTTTTAAATGCTTTTGACGGATACGTTGTTCTTCCCCTCGTTTTACTGCATCCAAATATTCTTGTGTAAATACCACACCGATTTCCTGCAAATCGTTTAACGCACAAGTTGTGTCTACTTTAAATCATTTTTTATAATTTTTTACCATTTTCTTTGGACTTCCCTCGTAGGTGGTAAGCCATTGTTTTGCTTTGCGTAATCTCTGTTCTTTTCTTTGTTGTTTATTTAATTTCTTTTTTGCCATATTTGTGTTTCCTTAACTGTTATGATAAATCAAACTATCTTTAAGAAACAAACTGTATATTCTATCTACTTGATTTCCTTAAACTAATGTATTTATCTTTGCTTTTTATTTAAA